>JAGWQP010000084.1 GCA_028876805.1 Acidobacteriota bacterium
CCTCGGAGGTACCGCCCAACCGCCGCATCGGCTTCGTCACTGAACCGGACAGGTGACCCCGGCGTGTCCGGGGCCGACGACGCCGTCTCGCCTCCGATGAACCAGGCACCGGCGCCCGAGTCCGGCTGCCTACTGCTCCGCGCGCTTTTGGCGCTCGTACGGCGTCTTCAGATATTTCCCGGCTTCTTCCTGCGCGTTTTGTGTGTTGTCCTTAGTGCGGACCGCCAGGTTGTATTCGTTCACTGCGCGCTCCCGCTGTCCGGTGATGTCGAAGATCATCCCCAGGTGAATGTGGGCCCAGACTTCGGTCCACTTGGGCAGCAGGTCGCCGTTGAGCACTTCGCGGAATTCGTTGGCTGCGGACTGATAGTTATTCTGCAGGAAAAACACCTCGGCAATCCGGTAGTGCGCTAGCGAGCTGGTGCGGTTGGTCTCGAGCGCCTTCTGATATTCCTTCAGCGCTTCGCCGAACTCGTTCAGCTCGGCGAACTGCTCGCCGCGCCGGATCGCCACCGCCACCCGCACATCGATGCTGTAGCGCAGCACTTGTTCGCCCGGGTCGATGACGACATTCTTCGGCTTGCCGAACGTGTCCACGGAAAACTCCGAGGAGGTTCCCACCACATCAACCTTCTTTTCTTCGGGATTGCCTTCGGTTTCGATCTTCAAGACCACCGGCATGCGGAACGTGTCCAGGTCCTGCGCGATCTTGCCCATCACGCGGAAGCCTTTTTGCGTGCGGTAAATCGTGTAATCGAGCTTGAACTCGGGCGCACCGCTCGATTCGATCCACTGAATGAAGAAGTAGCCCAGGTCCTGGCCGGAGACCTCGGACGCAATCTTGCGGAAATCGTCCGTCAGCGCCGATTTCCACGAGAAATTCTGCGCGTACTGCTTGAGCGCCCGGAAAAACTTATCGTCGCCCATCACGTATCGCAGCATGTTCATCACGGCCGCGCCCTTGCTGCCGGTCAGCGCCCACAGCTCCGGCGAGTAGTCTTCCAGCCTTGCCGCCTGGATGATCGGCACGTTGTCGATGGTCAACGCTTCCACCATGACATCGTGCATCTGTGACTCCATCCCGCCCGCGCCGGTGGCGTGTTCGGTCCACAGCAGTTCCGAGTATGCGGCCAGCCCGTTCGTCAGCCAGAGGTGGTTCCGCGAGGCGGGCGACACCAGCTCCTCGAACCACTGCCGCGAAATCTGGTTGGCCAGCAGCCTACCATTGGGCTCGCGGCCTATGCCGTGCGGGTTCAGGAACAGCAGGCCCGGAGCCGCGTACCCGTTGGGGGCGCCGTCTTCGGTCTCGATGACGGTCAGATTGGCGTATGGCGGTAGACCGAACATTCCCGTGAAATACGACATCTCTTTGCCGGTCTCCTCGCCGTAGTGCTGTGCCATGCCGGCTTCGGCGCCGCGGAAGTACAGCGACGTAGTCACGCCTTCGGACTGCACTTTCACCGGATTGCCCTTGACCACTGCGAAGCTGCCCGGAAACGATGGGCGCTCGAATTTGAACTCGTAAGCCGTCTTGTCGCCGGTCCCGGTGCGTGTGTCCACCCCGCTCGCCACGACGGTGTAGCCCATCGGAACCGTGACCCGCACGTTGGCCGCGAAGCGGTCGGTCGTATAGCCGCTCACCGGGAACCAGCGCGCCGGATACATGAGAAACGCGAAATCCGGATGAATGGCAGCGAACTTGATACCGTAGACCGGCGAATCTTCCTGCCCCGACAGGCGGCCGTCATAGTAGAACGTCACCGACACCGGCCGCCCCTTGGCGAGCGGCGCTTCGAAGTTGAGCCGCACAGTGAAATCCTGCTGATTCCGCGAAGCCGGGATCTGCTTGCCGGCCGCGTCCACCACGCGCGAGACGTTGAGCGCATTGTTCAGCTCGAAGGTGGCCGCGGTCGTGTTGTCGTCCAGTGGCACGAATTGTACGGTGGCCTTGGCGCTCAAGGACTGCGTATTGGGTGAAACCTCGGCGTCAATGGCGTAAGCTACCACCCGAATCCGATTGCGGCGCTCCTGCGCGGACGCCCGGACCGAGCCGGCGAGCAGCAGCAGGCCTGCCGCCAAAAAAGCAGCCGCGCGTTGGCGGCGATCACGAAACATGTGCAACCTGTCCTTCCCAAATCTCCTGGATAATGGCCCCGGCGCGATGGGGGGCCCGCTCGCCGGTCGATAGCCGGCGCCGGACTTCGGCCAGTCCTTCGCGCATTTCCGCGCGTGCGGTTTGGTCCGCGAGCAGCCGCCGCGCCTCAGCCGCCAAGTTTACCCCGGTCATGCGACCCTGCATCAGTTCCGGCACCACGCTACGGCCGGCTATCAGGTTCACCATGGAGTAAAACGGGACGCGCACCAGCAGCCTGCCGGCAATCCAACTCGGTGTCGTGACCTTGTAAAAAGTAACCATCGGAGTGCCCAGCAGCGCCGCTTCCACGGTGACGGTCCCGCTGGCCGCCAGCGCCAGGTCGGCGTGGGCGATCGCGTCCCAGCTTTCTCCTTCGATCACCTGGATCGGCGTATCCCCCATGCGTTTGCGGAAGAACTCGCTCCCCGTCGTAGCCGAAGCCGGCAGAATGAAATTCATGTCCTCATCTCGCGAGAGCCGCTCGGCGGCGTCCCGCAACGCGGGCAGATGGCGGGCCGCCTCGCCGCGGCGGCTTCCCGGAAGCACCACTATTAAGCGACGTTCCGGAACGAGGCGGTGTTTCCGAAAAAACTCCTCCCGGCTGAGCGCGGGCCCAACCCGGCCTGCCAGCGGGTGGCCGATGTAGGTGGCGGCTAGCCCTTCTCGCCTAAAATACTCTTCCTCAAAGGGAAAGATGCAAAGCAGGTGGCGCAGGCTGCGCCGCATCCCGGCCAGCCGGCCTTTCCGCCAGGCCCATACCTGAGGCGCCACCAGATAGATGACCGGGACGCCCCTCGCCGCCAGGCGGCGCGCCACCCGCAGGTGAAAGTCCGGCGAATCGGTCAGGACCGCGACATCCGGCGGTTCCCGCTGTGCAGCCCGCAACAACTTCCGGTATTCGCCATAAATCCGAGGGATATGGGCGACGACTTCGAGCAATCCTGCCACCGCCAGACTTTGGGAGTCGACCACGGTGCGGACGCCGGCTGCCCGCAGACGCGGCCCGGTCGATCCAAAGAATTCCGCATCCGGAACCAGTCGGCGAAGTTCCTCCACGACCAGCGCGGCGTACAGGTCCCCGGAAGCCTCGCCAGCGGAGACCAGGATCTTCGGGTGCATCTGATTACGAGTGTAGCGTGACCGCTCTCCAGTGTGCTCGCCTGTTACAATCGACACGGGATGTCCGCCAACCTGGATCTGTCGAAAATGACGGTTGAGGAACTGGCCGCCCGCTTTCGCGGCGAAATGATTCCTCTGACTTCGAAATTTTCGTACTTCTGCACACTGCCCATGGCGGAGGAGGATTTGCGGCACTACCTGCACGATCCGATCGCTGCGCTCTCGCCGGCGGCAGCGGCGGCGCTGCCTCGCATGCACATCATCCTGGCGCCGTTCCTTGAAAAAGGCAACGGAAAATCGGGCGAAGCCGTGAGTTTTGAACGTCCTCCCGAGGGCCGCTATGTCGCTTCCTCCACGCGCTCGATGGAAGGCGCGATGGTGTTGGCGCTGGGGGTCAAGGATATCGAAGTCGCCGACTACCATTACCAGTTCTACAACGCCCTGGCCGTGATGATCGCCAGCCACTGGTCCCAGGAAGTGCAGGAACGGTTCCATCGCGCCATCCGCGAGGAGCTGAACGCGGAAGTGCACGGTGAAGTGGATGAAAAAAGCTGGCATTTGAAGCAGGCGTTGCTGCGCCGCCAGACTAACGTTCGCAAGGAGACCAAGCTCTTCCGCGAGTACGCCCGCCAGGCCTTCGAAGACACTCTGACGCTCTATCTTCACGGCACCTGCTGCGACATCGACGTGGAAACCGGCCCCCGCCAAATGCCCAGCCGCTACCTCCGCCGGCGCCTGGAACTGCTGATGTCGCTGTTTCCCCCGCCCGAGGGCTACGCGGTGCTACCCGAGCAGCTGAAGTCGCGGTAAGTCCCTCCGGCAGAAGCGTCGCGACCGAACCGAACGGGAATGTGGGCTGGCTTCAGATCCGCCCGAGCGAGTCCGCCCGAACACTGAAACTGGATCCAGTCGCCGCTTTCCCGCGGTTTTCCCTCGAGCCAGAAAAGCCGTGTTGCCCCTCGCCGGAACGCTAAAAGCCAACTTAACTTAACTACGCTGGCTCGACCGTGAGCCGTGTTCGGTCCTCGCCCAAGATCGTCGCCGTCCTATAGCGGGTCCGGTCGACAGATTCGCCGTAGCCGTCCACGCCGCCCGAGCTGAGGACATCAATCCATCCTTGCGATGCGGCCTGGGATGGGTTTCGACCGCGATCGTCGAAGTCGGATTGATCGCCTGATCGATCGAAGCGCGGGTGACGGTTTGGCGGGCGCCGCGGCTAGTCGCCGTGAGAGGCAACACCAACCTCCTGGACGAACGGTTTCATTTCGACGTGCCTCAGTACGAAAGGTCTCGGGTTCGGAGATCTCTTGAGCATCGGGTGTGTCGCAGTTCGGTGGCTGCCCGGGTAGTCTTCAGCATTGCTTTTGCCAGCCGACCGGCTTACGATAAACCTAGAGGGTATTCAGATGAGAAAATACCCATTAGCGATAGCGATCTTCTTTGCACTAGCCGTGCCCTTCGGGATGATTGGGCAGTCAACTGTACCCCAGATGCGGAAGGTGGATCCTGCCTCGGGGAGAAGCGGCGATGTGGTCGCCGTGACCGGCGACAATCTGGACCAGGATACGGTCGCCGCGCTTTACCTGACCGATGGCAACGAGGATGTGAAGGTCGAGATCACCGAGCAGACCACCACTGTCATCAAGTTCAGGATTCCGGCGAACGCCAAAACCGGCAGGTTGATGCTGATGGTTCTCACCAAGGGCAAAGATCCCAAGCTCATTGAGGGACCCGTCAAGGTGCTGATCGAACTGCCGTTACCCGGTCCAACCGGCTGACACAGGAAGGAGATGGACATGTCGGGCAGGCTTCATGGACGGTTGCACAGCCATCTCGGGATGATTCACACTTCGGTAGAGGGCGCGTTCCTCACTGCGGGCATGGTACTTTCCACGCTCGTGACTCTGCTTGCCGTCTGTATCGCCGTCTGGTGTTTAGAGCGATGAGGCGCGTCACGACAGCCCGATGACCTTGCCGGTCACCGGATCGAGGTCAATCTCGTAATATCCCGGCCGGGTCGAAAGGCCCGGCATAGTGGACATGGTGCCCAACAGGGGATAGAGGAATCCGGCTCCGACACTGGCCCGAATATCCCGCACCGGCACGGTGAAGCCCGTGGGCGCGCCTTTGAGATTGGGATCGTGGCTCAAACTGAGATGAGTCTTGGCCATGCAGATGGGTAGCCCATCAAAACCATTTCGCGTGTAATGCAGGATCTTTCTTTCCGCTTCCTCTGAATATTCCACCCCGGAGCCACCATACATCTCCCGCACGATGATTTCGATTTTCTCCTTGATGCTGCGCTCGAGCGGATAGAGGAATCGAAAGTGGCTGGGCTTGTCGCAGGCGGCAATTACGGCTTTGCCAAGTTCGACGGCGCCGGCCCCGCCGAGCGCCCAATGATTGGCAGTGACGGCGTCCTCAGCGCCCGCTGCCTTGGCGATCCGGCGCACGAGTTCGATCTCGCTATCGGTGTCGGTATGGAAGCGATTCACCGCCACCACCACCGGAATCCCGAAGCCGCGCGCATTCCCTATCATCCGCACCAGGTTGCTGCAGCCCTTGTCCAGCAGTTCCAGGTTTTCTTCCGAATAGACCGGCGAGAGCGGCGAACCGGCAACCACCTTGGGTCCGCCGCCGTGCATCTTGAGCGCGCGAATGGTCGCCACCAGCACCACGCAACTCGGCGTGAGGCCGCTGTAGCGGCATTTTATGTTGCAGAATTTTTCAAAGCCCATGTCAGCACCGAAGCCGGCTTCGGTCAGGACGTAGCCGCCGGCGCCGACCAGCTTCAGCGCAATCTGATCCGCCACGATCGAGGAGTTGCCGTGCGCGATGTTGGCGAAGGGGCCGGCGTGGACAAACGCAGGGGTGCCTTCGAGTGTCTGCATCAGATTGGGCATGATGGCGTCCTTCATGAGGACGGTGAGCGCGCCACCCACGCCCAGGTCGTCGGCCGTAATCGGCCTTCCGGCGCGGCTGGCGCCGACCACCATCCGCCCCAGGCGCTCGCGCATGTCGCCCAGGCTGGTGGTGAGCGCGAGGATCGCCATGATTTCGCTGGCCACTGCAATATCGAAGCCGGTGACGCGGGTCTGCCCTTTTTCTTCCGGGCCCTGTCCGATGGTGATCTGGCGCAACATGCGGTCGCTGGTGTCGATCACGCGCCGCCAGGTAATGGTGGCGGGGTCGAGGTCAAGCCGCGCAAAACGGCTGCGCTCTTCGGGAGTCAACCGGTTCGGATCGGTCTGGGCGATGCCCAGATTCCCCAGGCGGCGCAACATGACGGGCGAGAAGCGCCGGCTGCCGTCTTTTTTGGGCGGGCAAAGGCGATCGAACAGCTGTTCGTCGGTGGAATTGGACTCATGAAACATCCGTGTGTCGAGCGCCGCGGCCAGCAGGTTATTGGCGGCGGTGATGGCGTGAATGTCGCCGGTCAGGTGGAGATTGAACTCTTCCATTGGAATAATCTGGCTGTAACCGCCTCCGGCGGCTCCGCCTTTGATGCCAAACGTAGGGCCTTGGCTGGGCTGGCGCACGCAGGTGAAGACTCTCTTGCCCAGGTGCGCGCCTAGGGCCTGGCTGAGGCCGACAGTGGTGGTGGTCTTTCCTTCCCCGAGCGGTGTTGGGGTAATCGCCGTAACCACAACGTACCTGCCGTTCGGCACGTCCTTCAATCGCTCGCGAATCGAAAGGTGCACCTTAGCCTTGTTTTTGCCGTAGAGTTCCAGCTCCTCGGGTAGAACCCCGATCTCGCCTGCGATGCGATCAATCGGGATAGGCGTGGCGGCCTGGGCGATTTCGATATCGCTGGGGACTGGGGCGAGAGTCTGCTGTAGAGCCTGTGGCATCGAGTTGGATCTTCTTTCCCGGCGCGGACGAGGCGAACGAACGCCCATCGCGCCATCCCTTTCCCGGTGGTATTTCAGGAAGGGCGCTTTCCATTGGTCTCTCCTACTTTACTCGGGACGCGAGGATGTGCGCAAACACCCAAGACGCGTGAGCCAGCGGTCGCCAGTGCCGCTTTGTCATAAATGACTCCAGAGAGGTGAAACTCGAGAGCGACTCTGCCGAGACCCGATGTCCCCACCGATATCGATTTGACCCTCGACGGGGCGCAAACGGGGAAACCCGCCCTCCTCGAGCGGCGATACGGCGTCTCGAGGACCGGCGCGCTCAAGTTCAGACTCCCAGCCAGTGTGATATGCTGATCCAACCGCCCGAGTCCGTTGGTCTCGGCGGGCGCCATCCCATTCGCAGTTTGGAGGAGAACCGACATGAGTGAAAAACACCGAGGCGCAGCTGTCGCTGCCTTTCTACTGGCTGTCTGTCCGCTGGCCGCGCAGCCCCAGGGCCAACCGAAACAACCTCCGCAGCCCATGAGCTTCTTTGTCACCAGCACGGGCGTGGGCAATGGGGCCAATTTGGGCGGCCTGGCCGGAGCCGATGCGCACTGCCAGAAGCTGGCCGAAGGCGCCGGCGCCGCTAGCAGGACCTGGCACGCCTATCTCAGCACCCAGGCCTCGGGCAATCAGCCGGCCGTCAATGCGCGTGACCGCATCGGCAACGGCCCCTGGTACAACTCCCGCGGCGCACGGGTCGCGGCAAGTGTTGCCGACCTGCACGGCGACACGATCGAAGCGGCGCGACTGGGCAATAATGTCTCGAAGGCCTCGGTGTTCACGGAGAAAAACGAGTCCATCAAGGGCTTCGGAGATCAGCCCAACCAGCACGACATTCTCACCGGCTCGTTACCCGATGGCAGGGCGTACAGCGATGGCGCTGACCATACCTGCAAGAACTGGACCAGCGGCAGCGATGGCACTGCGCAGCTCGGCCATTTTGACCGGACCGGCGGTGGCAACACCTCCTGGAATTCGGCGCATCCGTCCCGCGGCTGCAGCCAGGAGAACCTGGTGAGCACGGGCGGCGCGGGCCTGCTCTACTGCTTCGCCGTCAACTAAGGCGGCTCGGGAAGCTTCCGAGCGAGCGGGCTTATCCGTGGCGCGCGACGTTTCCCGCAAATTTTGGCAAAAGCCGTGATAGACACCGCAGTTGTGGCCTAGGGTATAATCGCCCACGCACCCTTCGGGCTGGGCTGGGTGCTGAGAAACGCCCCATTTGCAGCAACGCGACCAACACTGGTTCAATAAGTAGATGTCTGGAGTCCCCCAATGGCTACTGCCGTAGACCCCTCGCAACTGGACTCTCAAACCGGCAATGAACGGTGGCTCCGCATGTACCGGCGGATGTTCACGATTCGCACGTTTGAAGAGCAGGTCAACGACCTCTACACCCGCGCCCTGATGCCGGGCTTGGCTCATCTGTATATCGGGGAAGAGGCCGTGGCCGTTGGCATCTGCGAGGCTCTCGCGCCGGACGACTACATCACCAGCACGCACCGGGGCCACGGCCATTGTCTGGCCAAAGGCGCTGCGCCTGACCGGATGTTCGCCGAATTGCTGGGCAAAGAAGCCGGCTACTGCAAAGGCAAGGGTGGCTCGATGCACATCGCCGATCCGGCCACCGGCAACCTGGGAGCCAACGCCATCGTAGGCGGAAGCGCGGGCATCGCCACGGGCGCCGCGTTCACGGCCAAGCGCTTGAAGACCGGGCAAGTGTCGGTCTGCTTCTTCGGGGAAGGCGCGCTCGGGCAGGGGTCGCTCTACGAAGTCATGAACATGGCGTCGTTGTGGAAGCTGCCCGTGATCTACGTCTGCGAAAACAACCTCTATAACGAGTACACCCACTATTCCGAGGTCACCGCCGGTGACATCCTGGCCCGCGGCACCGCGTTCGGCCTCGCAGGGGAAAGCGTCGACGGCCAGGATGTCCGCGCCGTCCACGCCGCGGCCCGAAAGCTCGTCGCGCGCGCCCGCGCCGGTGAGGGCCCGGCCATGTTGCTGGCCAACACCTACCGCTATTATGGGCACCACGTCGGTGACGTGAGCCGCGATTATTATCGCTCCAAGCAGGAAGAGCAGCAGTGGAAGGCCGAACGCGACCCGATTCAGATTTTGAGCGACTGGCTGTGCGGGCAGAAAATCGCCGACCGCGCACGGCTCGACGAGATTCAGGCTGAAGTGAAGGCCCAGATCGACCAAGCCGTCGAGTTCGCCACCCGGTCTCGCTACCCCAACGTCGACCAAGTCGAACAGGACGTGTATGCCGGCGAATAATGGACGTGAATTGACGCTGGCGCAGGCTGTCCGCGAAGCGCTGGCCGAAGAGATGCGGCGCGACTCGCGCGTCTTCATTCTCGGCGAAGACATCGCCGAGGCTGGGCACCCGTTCAAAGTTCTGACCGGCCTGGTGGAAGAATTCGGCGCCGAGCGCGTGCTCGATACGCCCATTTCGGAGGCCGGCTTTACGGGAGTGGCGGTGGGCGCCGCCATGACCGGTTTGCGGCCCGTGGTCGATATCATGTTCGGCGACTTCGTGACACTGATCATGGACCAGATGGTGAACCAGGCCGCCAAGGTTCACTACATGTCGGGCGGCAAGTGGAGGGTGCCGATGGTGCTGCGGACCACGCTCGGCGCCACGCGCCGCTCGGCCGCGCAGCACTCCCAGTCGCTGCACGCCTGGTTCTGTCATATCCCGGGCTTGAAAGTGGTGCTGCCTTCGACGCCCTACGATGCCAAGGGGCTGCTTAAAACAGCGATTCGCGACGAAAACCCGGTAGCCTTTTTCGAAGACAAGATGATGTATCGACTCAAAGGTCCGGTGCCTGAAGAGGAGTACACGATTCCCTTGGGTGCGGCGGACATCAAACGGGAAGGCACCGACATTACCATCGTGGCTACCAGCAGCATGGTGCAGGTGGCGTTAGGCGCCGCGAAATTGCTGGAGGAGGCGGCGATTAGCGCCGAAGTGATCGATCCGCGGACGCTGTGGCCGCTGGATGAAAAGACGCTCATCAACTCCGCGCGAAAGACGTCGCGGGTCATTGTGATGGATGAAGGCTATGGCCGGTACGGTGTCGCCGCCGAGATTGCTTCGGTGATCTCGGAAGGCGCATTCTTCGATCTCGAGGCGCCGGTGAAGAGGTTGGGAGCGATGCACGTTCCTATTCCTTTTTCGCCGCCTCTGGAAGACGCGACTGTGCCGACCGAGCAATCGGTATTCGAAGCCGCCCGCGCCATGTGCGGATAGCTCTCACCCGTCAATAGGAGAAAGATCGTGGCACTGAAGACGTACGGATCAATGGCAGTGGATTGGGAGCAGCGCATCGACCTCGACCGCCTGCGCCGCGAGCGCCTGGCGCGCGTCAAGGCGATGCTGGCCGCCTCCGAGATCGGCTCGCTGCTGTGCTTCGACATGAACAACGTGCGGTACATCACCGCCACTCACATCGGCACGTGGGCGCAAGACAAGATCAGCCGCTTCACCCTGCTGCCGCAGAATGACGAGCCGATCCTGTGGGACTTCGGCTCGGCCGCCAGGCACCATCAGCTCAACTGCCCGTGGCTGGGCGAGCGCTCACGCGCGGGAATTCCGCTGCTGAGGGGCGCGATGTCGCCCGAGATGGGCCGCGCCGAAAACGTGGCGCGCAAGATCAGAGTCGAGCTCGAGATGCGCAACCTGCTCCAAGAGCCGGTCGGCATCGATGTAGTCGAGCCGCCGATCCTGTTCGCGCTCGAGAAGGAAGGTATCCGCGTCGTTGACGGGCAGCAGCTCATGTCCGACGTACGCGTGATCAAGACCCAGGACGAGATCGCGCTCCTCACCCACTCGGCGATGATGGTTGACGCGGCCTACGACGAGCTCTACCGCGCCATGAAACCCGGCCTACGGGAGAACGAAGCCGTCGGCCTGGTCAACAAGGTGCTGTACGACATGGGCTCGGAATACGTCGAGGGCGTCAACGCCATCTCCGGTGAGCGCTGCAATCCGCATCCGCATGTTTTTTCCGACCGCGTGCTGCGCCCCGGCGACCCGGTCTACTACGATATCTTGCATTCTTACATGGGCTACCGCACCTGCTATTACCGCTGCTTCAGCATCGGGTACGCATCGCGCTCGCTCATCGACGCCTACAAGCGCTGCCGGGAGTACCTCGATGCCGCTATCTCGCTGGTTCGTCCCGGTCGGACGACCGGCGAAATCGCGGCCGTATGGCCCAAGGCCCAGGAGTTCGGCTTCCCTGACGAAGAGGCCGCGTTCGCCCTTCAATTCGGCCACGGCATTGGCCTGGCCATCTGGGAGAAGCCGGTGATCAGCCGCCTGGTGTCGCTCGAGCACTCCCACGAAATCAAGCCCGGCATGGTCTTCGCCCTCGAAACCTTTTGGCCGTCCAAGGACGGGTATGCTGCGCGGATTGAAGAGGAGATCGTCGTCACCCCGACCGGCCACGAGGTAATCACGCGATTTCCCGCAGAAAAACTCATGATTGCCGGCGCGCACTATCACACCGTGGAAGGCCCGTTGCCCACCGAGCGCGAGCAGGAAGCGCCACCCAGCCAGCGCATCGTCGAGATGGTGGAAGCGAGCGCCCGGAACGAAGGCGTGGGGGTGACCCGCTAGCGATGGCCGTCAGCGTCGTAATGCCCGCTCTCGAGATGGCACAAGAGACCGGCAAGCTCCTGGCCTGGCTCAAGAAGGAAGGAGACTCCGTCAAAAAAGGCGAGCCGCTAGTGGAAATCGAAACCGATAAAGTGACCGTCGAGGTCGAAGCGCCCGCCGATGGCATCTTGGCGGCCCTGAAAGCCTGGGAAGGGGCTGAGATCCCGGTCGGGCAAACCATCGCCTGGATCGTTGCTCCGGGCGAACAGCCGCCGGCCGAGTCCCCTTCCGCCGCTCCCGCAGCGCGCGCGATGACCGAGCAGTCCGTCCGGCCGGCGAGTGTGGCGTCTGCTGCCGGCGTCGCCGGACCCGCCGAACCCAGTGCGCGCGTTTCTCCGAAAGCCAAGCGCGTGGCCAAGGAGCTGGGCGTGGACCTCAGTCGGGTCCGCGGAACCGGCCCCGACGGTACCATCACGAGCGAAGACGTGGAAGCCGCGGCCAAATCGCAGGCGCCGGCGGAGGCGGCCGAGCCCGCCGCGCTCAGTTCCGTCGCGCGGCTGATGGCCCAGCGCACGACCGAGAGCTGGACTACCACGCCGCACTTTTTCCTGGTTCGCGAAATCGACGCCACCCCGCTGCTTGTCGCCCGCGAACATCACGGTGCGGGAATGAACGTGAAGCTCACCCATACCGATCTGCTGGTCGCGCTGGTGGCGCGGGTGGTGGCGAAGCATCCGAAACTCAACGCCAGCTGGACGGGGCACGCGATCCACTTTCATTCGGACGTGAACATCAGCCTGGCCGCGGCAGTCAAAGATGGCGTGGTCGGGGTTGTGATTCCGCAAGCGAACACCGCGACCCTGGCCGACATCGCCGGCCAGCGCAGCGAGTTGAGCGAGCGCGCCCGCGCCGGCCGCCTGCGTCCGCCCGATGTCACCGGCGGCACTTTCACCATCAGCAACCTCGGCATGTACCAGGTGGACGCGTTCAGCGCGATCATCACGCCGCCGCAGGCCGCGGTGCTGGCAGTCGGTGCCATCACCGATCGCATTGTCGCGGTGAGGGGCCAACCCGCCGTCCGCCCGATGATGACTCTCACGCTCTCGAGCGACCATCGCGTAGTCGATGGCGCGCAGGCGGCTGTCTTCCTGAAGGACTTGGCCGACGCGCTCGGCGAACCTGGCAAGTGGCTGGTATAGACTCGCGTCCTATCGCACCAGCAACTTGAACGCGTGCGTCCACTGATTGTTGCGAAAGCCGGGTATGCACCACAGCATGCAGAGCGGCTCGAGCGCCCTCGATGCGAGAATCGAGCCGCAGTCGAAAGGCTCCCATCCGAACTGCCGGATGACGCCGGAAACTTCGGCCTTCGCCGCCGCGTCATTTCCGCACAGAAACATGGTCGGCGGACCCGGTTCGTAGTGGGGATTCACCATATTCGCGCTGCCCACGCTGTTGAACGCTTTCACCACACGGGCTCGTGGCAGCATCGCCTGAATTTTTTCGCCCAGCGATTCATTCGGCCCAGTGAAAAACGGCAGCACGCCATCGACTGGCGGCGCGTCCGCCAACGGGTTGGTCGTGTCGAGGAGGGTCTTGCCGGTAAAGTTTGCCGGGCCGGCCATCTCAATCACTGTTTCCACGATGCGGCCGAGTACCACGAGCACCAACAGGTCTCCAAACCGCGCGGCCTCGGCAAAAGTGCCCGCCGAAGCGCCCGGGGTCTTCCCGACCCACCCTCGCACTTCCTTGCCGTCCGGGTTGCGCGTACCCATCATGACCGCATGACCGTGCCTTACAAAACCCCCACCGAGGGTTTGACCAACGATCCCGGATCCCAGAATCCCAACGTTCATGAGGTCATCCTAGCAGTCCATCTGGCCGAGGCGGTACTACCGTTCGGCCGGCGCGTAGGGAAAGTTCTATCCGTCGTCGACCAGGCTCATTTGAAAGACAAAGGGCCGCGGCTGTATTACCATACGCAGATGATCCTGAGCGACGACCGGATGCGCACCACGCACGTCGGCAGTCTGCCCCGCAACGACGTCCTCTCCGAGTTACTGGTCCGGCGCGAAGAGGGAGAGGCCGTCGACTCAAAGGTTGTGGGCGAGGAGATGGACCGCGCGGTGCGCCACGTGGTCGAGAAGCAGGCCCAAGCCGGCATCGACATTGGCAATGATGGCGAGCAGCAGCGCGTGGGATTCCAGACTTACGTGGCGCATCGGATGTCGGGTTTCGGCGGCGAATCGAAACGGCGGCGCGGGCGCGACTACGAGGAGTTTCCTGCGCTCGTTGAGACCCTGTCCCGCCGCTTCCCCAAGCGCAGCCGGATGCAGAATGCGCCCGAAGCGAGGGGCGAAGTGCGGTATCTGGGTACGGCCATCATCCAGCAAGAGACCGATCGGGTGCTGCGCGCAGCGAAGGCTACCGGCGCTTTTGCCGAGTGCTTCATGACGGCGCCCTCGCCGGGCATCGTTTCGACGACCATGCTCAATGCCTATTACCCGTCGCATGATGCTTACCTGGCGGCGCTTGCGCGTGAAATGCGTAACGAGTACCAGGCTATCCATCAGGCCGGCCTCCTGCTGCAGATCGACGCCCCCGATCTGGCTATGGATCGTGCGATGTTCTACCGCGATCTTTCTGACGCCGACTTCGTCAAGCGCTGCGAGCGGCACGTGGCCGCCATCAACGAGGC
>JAGWQP010000085.1 GCA_028876805.1 Acidobacteriota bacterium
CGCCCCCTTACTTCTTCATAAACTTGTGCAACCCCATCGAACTCACTCCGGCCGCGAAAATATCTCCCTTGGCGTCCGCGCTGACACCCTCCGCCAGAGCAATCGCCGGATCCGTCGATAAATCCGGGATGAACCACTTCACTGACCCATCCTTCGCGCTGCCGACCCGGATGCCGCGCTTCACGCCCGGGTTGGTCTTCTCGTCCGACTGCGAGTCTACCGAATACAGCGTGTCGTCCTTGGAAATGAAGATCCCGCTCGGCCGCCCGAACTGGCGCCATTGCGCGATAAAGTTCCCCTCCTGATCGAAGATCTGAATCCGGCTATTGCCGCGGTCGGCTACGAAGAGCCGGCCCTTGGAATCCATCGCCAGCCGGTGGAGTGTGTCGAACTCGCCCGGGCCAGTGCCCTTCTTGCCCCAGGTCTTGATGAACTTCCCGTCCTTGGAAAACTTCACCACGCGAGCGTTGGTTTCGCCGCCGTGCCCGTCGGCCACGAAGATGTCGCCATTGGCCGCCACGGCCACATCGCAAGGTCCGTTGAATGTATCGTTGCCGGGTCCCGCGATCCCGGCCTTGCCCAGCGTCATCAGAACCTTCCCCTCGGGACTGAACTTGATCGCCTGCTGGCCCTTACCGTCTTTCCCGTTCTGATCGGTCGCCCAGATGTTGCCGTCGCGGTCCACTGTCAGCCCGTGTGGCATCACGAACATGCCCGCACCAAAGCTCTTGACGAACTTGCCGGAGCGGTCGAACTCCAGAATCGGCGGGTCCTTGCGATGGAAAACCCATACATTGGCGTGGGCATCCGGATAAACCGAGATCACCTGTCCCCATCCCATGCCGGCCGGAAGCTGGGCCCAGCCTTCGACTGGGTGAAACGGATTGGGGGCGTCGTTCTTAGCAGCAGTATCGCTTTGCGCCAAGAGCCAGCCCCCGGACAGTCCGATGAGAGCGGCAAGCGATGGCAGAAATGCGTTTCTTGCGAAGTGTGACTGGGCCATGGCTAGATTCTATACCAGCCAACAGCCCCCGGCGCGGGCGCGGTGATCCACTACGTCTTCCTGCGCGGCTGGCGATGCGCACTTGCCACGCGATCTCACCCATTTTGTCGCGATCGAGCGAGTACACCAGTCCAAGGCCTCTTTCAAAGGGTTTCGTTGCGAAGTTTTGGAAGAAGGTTATCGAGGTCAGTACAAGTCCATTAAGCTTTAATTCTGGTTTAGGCGACAGTTAGTCCGAACAGCTCGCCGATGAAACGCGCCTGGCCGATCGCGTCTCCTTTGGCCAGCCACCTCACTACACCCTTCCTGATCATGTTCACCGTTTCGATTCCCTTCAGTGTCCGCCACGCACTCTGAAACCGAACCATGGCTGTGCGTGGCGAATTCATAAAATTACGCGGCAATCGATGTCTGGTACAGCCCGCGACAGTGCTTCTCCCAACGATACAAGGCAAAGGTAACCGGCTGAAGAACCGCGGGCGTGCGGGGCTGGTTTCCGGTCGGGAAAGGACGGGCGAAGGGCGGCGGAGATTTCCGTGACTCCGGCCTTCGCTCCGACCAAAGCGCGCGTTCTGGGAGCTCCCCGATTACTCCCCGCAAGTCGCAACTGGAATATGACCAAATTGATCCGCGAAGCCAGGGGCGTTTTTCGGGCGTAATCTCATCGGCTTCAAGAAGGAAGCCAAACCCATCGCCTTTCGGCTCGCCACTGATTCGCCGATCAGCGACTCCCCCGATAGAAGAGTTCTGTTTCTGCTTCGGTTACGGATGAATCTCTGGCGCGCTGTGTGCGACACGCGTGTGCTCCGACGCCGAGTTCGTCACGCGAGTCCGCGGCTCGCAATTTGACTAACTCAAAAATTCACGAGGCTAGTCCGAGCCATGATAGGCAAGCGCCGCGAGGTTCAAGATATCCTGTTTGTCCGCCGGTAGGATGAAGCCGGCCTTGATGGCCGAAGCCAGGGAAGCCTCGAACTTCTTCAGGTACGCGCTCTTGCCGCCAGGATAGAGACGCTCAAGCGTGGCCGCATCGAACGGCTCGCAGATCCCCGCCAGGCCGCCCAACGGGCCACCGGAATTTCCCACACCCGACAGCCGCGCAATCGGAACGTCGACCCAGGGGGTGCGGACACCGCCTTCCGCCAAGCCATTCGCGTCGAGCACCAGACTTGGCGGCGCGCCGGGCTGTTCGGCCTCACGTAGTTTCATGGGGACTGATTTCGGCGGGGCCTTGCCAGTTCGGATCCAGCGGTCAAGGTTCCAGAGCGCCGCTTCGACGATGTAGTGGTGCTGAGGGGCGTTGTTGACCGGTTTGGCCAACTGGATCCCCAGTATTTTGGACGTAGGCTCATAGCCCGCCGCCACTTTCTCGAGCGGCGCCGAACCCGAGTCCAGGAAGCCGACCATGAACGTGTAGCTGTCCGCGTGAGATGTTCCGGGAACTTCCCAAACGCGGAGCCGCTGGTTGTCGGGTTGGCGTGCGCCGTGAAATCCAGGAAGGTTGCCGCCTAGGAGATCCGTCTCCGTGATGACCGTGATCACCGGTGCACGCAGATCGGTGCGGAACTTGACAAACTGGGGCTGGTTGCTCGCCGCGGTAATGGGAACGCTTTCGAGTGAGGCGGACCCTCCGAAACGCGAGTGGATCAGGAATCCTTCGTAGACCTTGGCAAGCGGATCCACTGCGTTCACGTAAGTGGTGAGGAAGACGGCGGACTGGGATTCACCCATGGCGATGACACGCTTTGGCACAAGCGGGCCCAGAACCTTGCTGACGGCAGAGGTCCGGAGGATGCTGCCTGCCTGGGAAAAGATATCGTAGGAGAAGCCATCCCCCGGATGGCTGAGGCGACCATAGCGCTCCGGGTTGGCCTTCTTCAAGGGGTTGCTCGCCATCCCCATCACGTTTGTGCCGCCTTCGACGCCGACCTTCTGAGCCGAGACGCCCACATACGCATAGCCACCGCGGATCAACTCACGATGTACCGCATTCCAGTCCGGTGATCCGTCGGCGCCCCCGCTGACGTTCAACCATTCGACAACGACCGTACCATTGAATTTCCGTGGATCGGTCGGCCGTACGGCGACGATGCGGGTAGCGTAAGACGCGGTCTCCACCGGCGCGACGTTCCAGCGCCCGTCCGAGGTCGGCGCAGCGGAAAATTTGTAGGACGACGCCGCACCCAAAACGAAGAATTCGCTGGTGGCGTAACCGAGCGGCGCGAGATCGAAATTGCTGAGGAGAAGCGCCGGGGTGCCGGGCACTTCGACAACCGTCGGGCCTTCTGCGTACACCCCGCTCACGGCTAGAAAAAACGCCAGCGTACGCAGTCCGGCATGCACGCATCTCCGCCCGAAGCCCATGATTCCACGTGGCATGATTCTTCCTCTCTGCCGTCGCGCATTGAGCGCCGGGCACACGCGCCGCTTGCTAGAATACCACCCGTCAGGACATATGCGCTCTCTGTTGTATCTCCCAGTGTTTTCCGCTTACCTGGCGGCGCAGACAGCAGTGGCTACGGATCCCGTACAGCTTCTTCGGGATGTGCGCACCGCAATCCAGGACGACTCTCTTGCGACTGCCGCGGAATTGGCAGGTAAACTCGATGTGGCCGTTCAGGAGCGATACAGCGCGTGGCTCATCAGAGATTCAGATGAACGGATCCAGGAGGCTCTGGCGTGGCTGCCAGGGGACGCCGAGAGTGTTTGGGTGAACCGGGAACCGTTCACGATTCGACCGGAGTTGGGCATCGATATGCTGTGGGATCGGCCCAACATCTCATACTCAGTCGATCGTCTCGCAGCACTCAATGGTGGAGAATTCTATAAGGCCCTTGGGAATCACACGATCCGGCTGGTAGTTGCAGGCGCA
>JAGWQP010000086.1 GCA_028876805.1 Acidobacteriota bacterium
CTTCATGCGGCGGCACGAACCAGGCCACTTCCTTCGGTGCCGTCGGGTTGGCGAGATCGAACACACGGACACCGGCGTTGAACCACGCGATCGCCATGACCTCCGGCCGGGAGGCGCCCGGCGCCAGCCAGCATTGCGTGTTGTGCGAGCCGAAACGGCCGCGGGCGAAGCAGAAATCGCTATAGGGAGCGCCCGGCGGTGCCTGGGGGCGCGGAAAAAAGCCGACGATCTTCGGGTTGCGCACGTCCTTCACATCGATCACATAAGGTGTGTGGTAGACTTCGCGGCAGTCCGCCTCAAGCGCCTCATGCGTGGCCACGACGAGGTTCTGCAAGCGTGGATGCGCGGCGTCAGCAATCACCGGATAGCAGGTGTGGAACGGAATCGTGCCGATGGCGTTGAATTCATACTGCACTTTTCCATAGGGCTTGGGCTTGGTGATATCACTGAGATCCATTACGTACATGCCGAACGCCCCGAAGCCGGCGTAGCCGACCTTGCCGCCATCCTCGACGCGTCTGGGCACGCTGACGGCGCCATGGTTGCCGGTCCAGGAGGCACGATCGCCGGCAAACACGTACTTGTTGTACTCGGCTTCCTCGCCCATGCGCTGTCCGGGAACCCACCAGCGCGAGACCTCCTTGACTTTCGCCGGGTCGGACATGTCGACGATCATAATGGCATTGCTGAAGGGGCGCTGGTGGTTCTCCAGCCGAAGCTGATCGTCCCAGCCGCAGTCGAGGTACGCGTACTTGCCGCCATCGTAGAAATTGTGATGCGTTCCGTTGCCCTTCTCACCGGTGCTGTATTCCTCAAGCAGCTCGGGCTTGGCGGGATTGGTGATGTCGTAGTTGCGAATCCCGCGCAGGCCTGCGAAACCGACCACGCGGTCACGCAGCGGCTTGTCATACTGACCGTCGGGAAATTCGGGCGTGGCGGAGGTGAGGGGCGTCGCTGCCGTGCACATCATGATCCATTTCTTCAGGTCGGTTCGGTAGACTACGGCTCCGGGACCTCGTGTGACGTTCTTGTTCATAACGACGGGATTTTTGGGATCGCTGACATCGACGAAGCCGCCATTCGCCGGCAGCAGCCGCTGCTTCGCTCTCGCCCACATCGCCATCAGTGGTTCGCCGCCGGCAATCGTCGTCCCCGGGATATGGCAGACCACCTCCATGTTGTGCATGTACGATTTCTTGTCGAGAAAATCGAGCGCGCCCAGAGGCAGGCGGAATGGCGGCGAGCCGCCACCGGGTGTCAGCCCGGTCACCTGGGCCCGCGCGCCGATCGCGCCGGTGAGACCGGCTGCCGCTGCGCCGAGAAACGACCTACGGTTGAATACGCTTGGTTTCATACGATCCCCCTTACATCTTTACGCCCAACTCTTTCGCGCGCGCTAGCACCTGGTCGGCATAGGTGACGCGGCCCGGATCGGTTCCACCCTGAATCGCCAGCATGTAGGCGGCCTCGTGATCGACGTTGCGAAAGCCGCGCATCACGCCGGGAGGGACGGAGATGACATCGAACGGCTCCAGTTCGACTTCTTGCTCGCCGTGATCGCCCCACACGATCGCGAAGCGGCCGGTTAGCGGGATGAACACTTCAACGGTCTCGTGGTCATGGAGCGCCGCCCCGTTTCCGGGTTCGGCGCGGACGTACGTTACATTGAAATCCCGTGCATCGGCAATGGCCGGCGCTACCGTTTGGTCTTCGGTTACGCCTTGGCCGATCACGTTGAAAACATCCCTGGCGTGCCCGGGAATCGCAGTGTCGAGAAACCCACGCGGGATGGGAGTCAGCTCGCGAAAGCGCGCGATGCGCTTCTGCATATCCTCGACGGAAATCGAAACCATAGTATCGAGGATACCTGATGCGGTCTATTTCCGGGCAGCGGCTTGCCGAAGAATGGAAATCACCGCCGCCGTGTCATATCCGCCCATGCCTTGCGCGGCGGCCTCGGCAAAGTACGGGACACTGGCGCTGAAGAGTGGCACGGGCGCTCCCAACTGGAGGGCAAATTCCGTAATCAGGTTCAAGTCCTTCTGAAAGACGTCAACTTTCATCATCGGAGCGGCATACGTATTGGCGGCCATACTCGGTCCGCGCAGTTCGAGCATGCGCGAGGTGGCGGCGCTCGCGGCCAGCAAGTCCACCAGTTGGGCGGGGTCGAAGCCGGCCTTCTCTCCCAAAACCAGCGCCTCGGCCGTCGCCAGAATGTGCACGGCCACCAGCAGGTTGGCGATGTATTTGAGTTTCGACCCGGCTCCGAACGGACCAACATAGCGCACCGATCGCGCGATGTGCGCGAGCAGGTCGCGGGCGCGCTCGAACTCTGCGCGATCACCGCTGGCAAAAACTGTGATCTCTTTCGTCTGGGCCTGCGGGCCCGTGCCGCTGATGGGCGCATCGAGCATGGCGATGCCGGCTTCGGCCAGCTGTCTGCGAGCCTTCTGCTTCGCCTCGAGTGGAAGCGTGCTGGTCTCGATGACGAGGAGGCCGGCGCGCGCCGCCGACAAAATCCCTTCCGGCCCGAACAGCGCTTCTTCGAAAGCGCGCGGGTGCGGCAGGGAGGTGATCAGCGTATCCGCCTCCATCGCGACGGCGCGCGCAGACCGGCGGCACTCGCCTCCCGCGGTCTCGAGCGCATCCATCTGAGCTTGAACCGGGTCGTATCCGACGGTTCCAACACCGGCGGCCACAAGGTGCCGCGCGAAATTCCCGCCCATGATGCCAAGGCCGATCACCCCCGCGCTGAGACTTTTGCGTTCCATAACGGAGCCTATGCTAGCATCGAAGGCTAATGTCTTTCAGCCGCACTACTGGCGTTTCCATCGAACCTGCTCGCCAAGCCGCGGGCTGGCGCATGTGGGTAGCCAGCGTGGCGATGATGCTCTGCTCGTGGCTGTCCTATGTGGACCGGCAGATCCTCGCCGTACTCTCGCCTCTGATCCTGCGGGACACAGGCCTGACGGCGCAGAGTTATGGCGAGGTGGTGTCGGCGTTTTCCATCGCTTATATGATCGCCAATCCCCTATGGGGTTCGATCCTCGATTACGTCGGCCTGCGGATCGGGATGCTGGCAGCCGTCACGATCTGGACTGTGGCCAGCACGGCGCACTCGTGGATGGCCGGGTTTTTGGGGTTCGCCGCGGCACGCGCCCTGTTGGGATTGGGCGAAGGGGCGACGTTTCCAGGCGGCCTGCGGGCCTCCATGGATTCCTTGCCGCCGGACCGGCACTCGCGAGGTCTGGCGATTTCCTACAGCGGCGGGTCTTTGGGGGCGATCCTGGCGCCCCTGGTGGTGGTGCCCATCGCCGAGCGCTTCGGCTGGAGAGCCGCGTTCTTGTTCTCTGGCGCGCTCGGCGTGGCGTGGCTGCTGATGTGGACCGGTGTCGCCCGGCCGCCCTACTTGAGCCCTCCGGAACGTAAGGCGCAGCGACTAGCGTGGCCGAATCCCTTCGAGCGGCGCTTCTGGGCGCTGGTGACCAGTTACGCACTGGGGGCAATCGCGATCGGCCCGATTCTTTATTTGAGCCCCCTCTATCTCAACCGCGTGCTGCACTTCTCCGAGTCCGATCTCAGCAAAGTGCTCTGGATTCCGCCATTCGGATGGGAACTGGGCTATTTCTTCTGGGGCTGGGCGGCCGACCGGTTCGCCGGCAACCAAGCCCGTCCCGTGGGGATGTTCGTGCTGCTGGCGGTCTGCTCGATTCCGATCGCGGCCGTGCCATGGTCGAGTTCGCCGGTGCTGGTGCTACTGCTGTTTTTCTGGTCGATGTTCATCACCGGCGGCTTTCAGATGGTGGCGTTGCGCACCGGCGCCCGCGCGTACCCGCGCGAGAAAACGGCCCTGGTGGGTGGAACCGCGTCGGGTGCATGGTCGGCCGTCGCGGCCGTCGCATTGCCCATTTTGGGGCATTGGTTCGATCAGCACCGCTTCGTCGAGATCTTCTGGCTGGTAGGGCTGATGCCGCTGGTCGGGGTTTCGCTGTGGCTGTGGCTGAGTGCGGGGACGCAAACCAAGCGCGCGTCAAACGCGCCCCATCCAGTGCCCTAGCCCTTTTGGGTGCCCTCGACTTTTTGGCAAGCTTCCCGTCGGAAGCCCACCGAAGGTGTCGGGCTTGGTGCGCCAACTGAACCATCAAGCAGGTGCAAAAACCGAGTGTTGGTTTCCCACAGAACCCTTCCGGAGCGGCCCGAACCGCGTCGGAGCCCGGCAAGACGAGATCCCGGTGATCGAGGACCATCTCAAGCGCTTCCGCCAAGGCCTTCGAGCGCAACCCGTGGTCTGCGGTAAGCACCCGCGTCGCCTCGACCGGTTCGACGACTGAGATCCGAGCGCCATTCGTCACCAAGTTCTCGGCGAGGCGGCCTGCCGGAAGTCATCCCGGCTTACGGCGCAGGTCGAGCGGAACTCCGGATCTGCCGTTGGAGGTGACCTTCGGCCCCAAAAATGGCGGTGCCGCCCCTGGCAATGAAAACCGTGGCTGCGCACACCGCTAGCGGGCGACACCGACCGCGACTCACTCGAAGATCTCAGACTGCGGCTTGCGCAGTGACGCGGTCAGGCAGCGTCTTGGCGGCGATTGAGCGGAATTCGGCGTCGGTCAGAAGACGCTTGTGCTCAAGCGAGAACTCCTTGACGGCACTCACCACTCGCATCGCTTCGTCCTCAGTAAACTCAATGCCCAGCTTCTTCAGGGCGTTCTTGATCGAATCGATGCCGCTGCCCTTGCCCAGCACGACCTGGGCGGGCGGCTGGCCGACCACGTCCGGGCGGTACGGGAACAGCTCGGTCGGATGCTGCTCGCCGCAGTTCTGGAACCAGCTGGCGATGATGCCGGATTCGATCTGGAACAGGGCGTCGCCGACCACCGGGCGGTTGCTTGGTACGGCATGGCCCGAGAGTTGCTGCACCAGACGCGCCAGGCCATAGAGCTTCTCGTACTTGA
>JAGWQP010000087.1 GCA_028876805.1 Acidobacteriota bacterium
GTGGAGCAAGCCCAAGTTACGCCGCTAAGCCACGAGTTCCTCGGAACCGGGCTGACGCCTGCCGGGGAGACGGAATCGCGGCAATTTGAGTTCAATGTAGTCTCACCGGGATTCTTCACCATGTTGGGAATGCCGGTGGTGCGCGGGCGAACGTTCACGGCGGCGGAAGCGCGGTCGGAAGCTCCGGTATTGCTGATATCGGAATCCACGGAGCGACAGCTCTGGCCAGGACAAGATGCCATTCGAAAAACGCTCAGTAACGGCGAGGGGAAAGAATATCAGGTCGTGGGAGTGGTGAAGGATTCACAGGTTTCGCACCTGGGACACAGTGATGGGTTGTTCTTTTACCGGCCCGCGGGGCCGGCCGAGCAAGACCAGCTGCAATTGCTCGTGCACAGCAAGGGAGGTGACGCGGCAACAGCCAACGGGATTAGAGCCGCGGCGCGGGCGCTCGACGGGAACTTGATGGTCGATGTCACGAAGTTGGCGGACAACCTGGAGGCCTGGCGAACGCCGTCGCGGATCGTGGCAGCGCTCTCCTTCGTGCTCGGGACACTGGCGCTGCTGCTCGCGTCGATAGGCGTGCATGGCGTCGTTTCCTACGGAGTGAGCCAGCGCATTCGCGAAATCGGCATCCGCATGACGCTCGGGGCGTCCGGCCGGGACGTGATGAGCCTTGCCGTGCGGCAAGCTCTGCGACCCGTGGTGATCGGGGCGCTCGTTGGGGTGATCGGCTGCGCCGCTGTCTCGCAGGTTCTCTCGGACGCGCTCTACGGCCTAGGGGCCCACGATCCGATCGCCTTTATTGGCGTGCCGCTGCTTTTACTGGGCGTTGCCTCGCTCGCGAGCTATATCCCCGCGCGCCGCGCCTCGTGCGTCGACCCCATCACGGCGCTCAGATATGAGTAACTCGCCGGCGTGACACCTCTCCTTGCGGTCCCAGCTGAAGTTTCGATCTCCGAATTTCCAATCCGCCGCCTCAGGCCCGTTTGCGGAAAGGCAGCCAGAGGAATTAGGATGAGCGGTCGTGAGAAGAGCCGGACTATCGCGGCGGGAGTTTCTCGGGGACACCGCCAAGACCGGAGCCGCAGCAGCGGGAACCGCTTTCCTTGGAACCGGGGCCATGGTCGTGGCCGGTGGATTTCTGCGCGCCGGAACGATGGTGGATTGGGCGGCCAAGGATGCCGCCCGGGCCCAGTCGCCCGCTGAGGGCGCGACGGACTACACGCTGCGCATTGCGGCGAGCGCGATCGAGATTGCGCCAAAGCGTATCGTCTCGGCGATCACCTACAACGGGCAGTTTCCCGGGCCGCTGCTACGCTTCCAAGAAGGGCGCGAGGTGACGGTCGAGATCCACAACGATACGGACGCCCCGGAGCAGTTGCACTGGCACGGGCAAAAGGTTTCAACCGATGTCGACGGCGCGGCCGAAGAGGGCACCCCTTCGATTCCGGCGCACGGCGTGAGACGCATCACCTTCACTCCACGGCCGGCAGGACTGCGCTTCTATCACACGCACAACCGAGCGGGGGCGGACCTGCACAGTGGGCAATACAGCGGGCAGGTTGGGGCGGTGTACATCGAGGCCGACGAGGAGCCGGGGCGGCACGACCGCGAAGTGTTTCTGATGCTAAAGGAGTTTGCGGGCTCCTTCAGCCAGGGCGGCGACATGCCGCAGGATTTTCTGTCGCCGCCAACGAAGGTGCAGGAGCTCCAAGCGGCGGGCGAATCGGCGATGAAGGCGTCGCTCGCCAGTGGCATGCCGCATGGCTATGAGGTGGGCTACCAATACTTCACGATCAACGGACTGATGCTGGGGCACGGCGAGCCGGTGCGGGTGAAGGCGCGGGAGCGCGTGCTGTTTCACGTGGTGAACGGCAGCGCAACGGAGATCCGGAGCCTGGCGTTGCCCGGACATTCTTTCCGCGTGGTGGCGCTGGACGGCAATGCCGTGCCGAAGCCCACCAATGTGCCGGTGCTGTGGCTGGGCCCGGGGGAGCGGATCTCCGCCATCGTGGAAATGAAGCAGCCGGGGGTGTGGATCCTCGGCGACCTGGCCGACGACGACCGCCAGCGTGGCATGGGCATTGTGGTGGAGTATGCAGGTCGGAAGGGCAGGCCCGTCTGGACGCCGCCAAAACCGTTTCGCTGGAGCTATCACCGGTTCGGGTCCGAGAGCGGCGCGGCGCGCGAGCCGGACGAAACCATTGAGATGACGTATACAAAGCGGAACGCGACGGACCATGGCTTCAACCAGTGGGCGATCAACGAACAGGTTTTTTCGGGCGGATCGATCAAGCCCGCATACCATTTGCGGGAGGGCCGACACTACCGCCTGCGCATGCGTAACGCGAGCGACGATGTGCACCCCGTCCATTTGCACCGGCACAGCTTTGAGTTGACGAAGCTCGGGGGGCAGGCGACGAGCGGCGTCATGAAAGACGTAGTGATGGTGGGTGGCTATCAGGAGGCGGAGGTGGAGTTTACGGCCGACAATCCCGGGCTGACGCTGTTTCACTGCCATCAGCAGCTGCACATGGATTTCGGATTTATGACTCTGTTCGACTACACCTAGGCGACGCAAAAATCCACGACCTATCCCCATGGCAACCATGCCGAGCGGCCCGGGTAAAACTACGGAGACGCAAAACCCGCCAGAACGACACCGACGTTCAGGACGCCTACAGGGGAAAACCTTTTCCGTTCGTACTTCGTACGCAGGAACAGTTTCCCCACAATCACACCTGCACTTCGCAGGAGTTCGCGAAGAAACAGCATGCGCTACGCTGGAAAAGGTAAGAACGAGCGATCGAACGTAGGCGCTCAGGCGTTGCCGCCCCGAAAACGCCGGTGTGGAAGACAACAAATCCAAAACGGAAAGACGAACATGAAGACGAGAACGAGCGTGGCGAGAATTTTGCTAACGATGGGGTTGGGTTTGGGCGTGCCAGGCTTACGCGCACAGGAAACCCGGAAGCTGCTTAACAGCCCGACGCCAACCTACCCGGAGACAGCCAGGCAGTTTCGCCTGAGCGGGGTCGTAAAGCTTCAAGTGGTCATTGCGCCAGACGGCCAAATCAAGGAGGTCAAGGTCATCGGCGGCCACCCAGTCCTGGTGAACGCAGTCGAGGACACACTAAAGAACTGGAAGTATGCTCCGGCCAGCAGCGAGACGACGGCGATTCTGGTGTTCAATTTTCACCCGTAAACCTGTCGGCGCTCAGGAAAAACAAGGGTCGAAGACCGGCCCTCAGCTGACAAAGACACTAGCGCTCGTCGCTAGCTCGAGGGGCTTTCGAATAACAAGCTCGAACAGGTGAGGCCGGCTTCGGCCTTCTGCAGCTCGGAGATATCCAGCGTGGTGACGCGAAAACCCAGCGAGCAGAGGCGTCCGCGCGTGCGGGGAAATGATGCGGGCAAAATCACCGTGCCGGCGACCGCCAGGGCGTTCGCGGCGTGCGGTTCTGAGGGATCCACGTCGATCCAGTCGCAGCCGGTAAACGCCGTGGTGTCGAACCAAGTGCGATTCGCAAGCAGCGTGTTTTCTGCGATCGAA
>JAGWQP010000088.1 GCA_028876805.1 Acidobacteriota bacterium
ATGTATCCGCAGATCGGCGAGCTGGTGACGGCAATCCTGGCGCGCAACCGGCATATCTATCTCTGCACCAATGGCATGTTTATCCGGAAACGCTTGAAGGAGTTCCAGCCGGACAAGCGTTTCTATTTCAACGTGCACCTGGATGGGATGGAGCACAACCACGATATCGCCGTCGAAAAGGAAGGGGTCTTCCGCGAGGCTATCGAGGGCATTAAGCGCGCCAAGTCTGCCGGTTTCCAGGTCTGCACCAACACCACGGTTTACAAAGAGACCGACATGGGCGAGATCGAGGAGTTGTTTGAATACCTGAAACAGTTCAACGTGGACGGCCACCAGATCGCGCCTGCTTACGGCTACTCTTCGGTAAACGATCGCGAGATTTTTCTCACACGCGACGATATCCGCGAAAAATTCAAGGATTTCGACCGCGTCGCCCGCAAATACCCGGTGCGCGAAACGCCGCTTTACGTGGATTTCTTAAGAGGCGAGAAGGATCTGCCCTGCACCGCCTGGGGCAACCCCACGTATAACGTGAAAGGGTGGAAGGGGCCCTGCTACCTGATCACGGACGGGCACTATAAGACCTTCGAAGAATTGATGACGGCGACGCCGTGGGAAAGCTATGGTCACGGCAATGATCCTCGCTGCGAACACTGCATGGTGCATTGCGGCTACGAGCCTTCCGCCGCTTTCGGCATCAACGCCGGCGTTGCAGACAACCTGAAGATGCTCGCGTGGGTGCTGCGTTAGCCCGAAAGAGCGGGTTCGCCCGATGAAGCCCGCGCTGGTCACGGGCGCCTCCGGGTTTTTGGGATGGCACGTCGCTCATCTGCTCGTGGAACGCGGGTATTCGGTTCGCGCGCTGCTGCGTCCGGGCCGCCGGCTCGCAGAGCTGGACGCAGAAACGGTGATCGGCGACTTGCGTGACCGGGACTCGATCGAGCGGGCGGTAGCCGGATGCGGCCTGGTGTTTCATGTGGCCGCCGATTACCGCCTGTGGGCCAGGGACCCGGGCGAGCTGTACCGCTCGAATGTGGACGGCACACGCCATCTTCTCGATGCCGCCCGGCGTGAAGGCGTGGACCGCGTGGTCTACACCAGCACGGTGGGGTGTATCGGGATCCCGGACGAGGGACTAGGCGACGAAGACTCTTCGGTTTCGCTCGAGGATATGGCCGGCGCCTACAAGCGCTCGAAGTTTTTGGCTGAGCAAGTCGCGCTCGAGTTCGCGCGCGAGGGATTGCCGGTGGTGATTGTCAACCCCACAGCCCCGGTCGGCGATCACGATTTCAAGCCTACTCCCACTGGCCAGATGGTCCTCGATTTTCTGGAGGGTAAAATCCCGGCGTTCATCGACACGGGGTTGAACATCGTCGATGCACGCGACGCCGCCAAAGGCCACCTGCTTGCCTGCGAGCGGGGCCGGCCGGGCGAGCGGTATATTCTCGGGTCCGAGAATCTGACGCTGGCCGAGACTCTCGCGCTCCTGGCTCGGATGGCGGGACGCAAGGCGCCCGCGCTGCGGCTCCCCTACGCGGTCGCATACTGCGCAGGGGTCTGCAGCACGGCTTGGGCGCAAGTCACCGGCAGGCGGCCGCGGATACCGATTGACGCGGTTCGCATGGCGCGGAAGAAGATGTGGGTGACGCACGAAAAGGCCCGCCGGGAACTGGGCTTTATTCCCGGTCCGGCGGAGGAGGCGCTGCGGCGCGCAGTGGAGTGGTTCGGCGGGGCCTGGCGCGCCTTGGCTCGCATACCGGCTGCGTGATGAAACTTTTGCTGGTGGCATCGGATCCGATGGAATTTCGCGGCATCCTGACTGTCACGGCTCAGCCGCGGAAGGTTGACGTCGCTGTCGACTGGGCACGCTGCGGGGGAATCAATGGTCACGAGGTGCTCCTGGTCGCCAACGGCGTCGGCCGGAAACGGGCGGCAGCCGCGGTGGATGTCGCCCTGCCGAACTTCCCCGCAGACCGCGTGATCAGCACCGGGTTTTGTGGCGCGGTCGATCCGCAATTGGTGGTGGGGGGTGTGGTGGTGGGAACGTTGGTAGCTGCGGCCGGCCAGCGCTTCGGTGCGCTTGCCGTCGCCAGCCCGCGAGCGTTCGCCCTCGGGGTGGTTTGGACGGTCGATCAGGTGGCCCGCTCCGCCGAGGGGAAGCGCACCTTGCGCGCTGCCGGCGGTAGCGTGGTCGAAATGGAAGCCGCCGGAGTCGCGGAGCGGGCCGAGGCGCTCCAGGTGCCGTTCTCGTGCGTGCGTGCGGTAACGGATCTTGCCGGTGAAGATATGGCGAATGATTTTGGCGCCGCCCTCCGTTTCGACGGCCACTTCGATACAATGCGTATAATTGGGGATGCGCTGCGCCATCCAGCCGCCCGACTTCCCGAACTGATCCGGCTGCAAAGACGTGGCGCGCGAGCTGCCCGGGCCCTTGGAGAATTTTTTGCCGACTGCCGATTCTGAGGTGAGCGCCATTCCCGCGACTATGCAGGCCGCGGTGTACCGCGGACGGGGCACGGTCAGCGTGGAAGAGATTCCGACGCCGGCCATCGGTCCGGGCGAACTGCTGGTGCGCGTCGAAGCGTGCGGAATCTGTCACACCGACCTGAAGAAAATCGAGCACAATCTGCTGGATCCGCCCCGCATCTATGGACACGAGACCGCCGGCATCGTGGCGGCTGTAGGGGCGGGCGTGACGCGATTCGCGCCCGGCGACCGGGTGGTCGCGTTCCATCATATTCCCTGCCTGAACTGTTTCTACTGTGAGCGCAAGATTTACGCCCAGTGCCCGGTCTACAAAAAAGTGGGTATCACGGCCGGATTCGAGCCGGCCGGCGGCGGGTTTGCCCAATACGTCCGGGTCATGAGTTGGATCGTGGAACGGGGCGTGGAGAAGATCCCCGATGGCGTCTCCTTTGAACGCGCCACGTGGGTCGAGCCGCTGAACACTTGTTTGAAGGCCGTGGTGCAGTCGAATCCGCAGCCCGGCGATCTGGTGCTGGTGATGGGACAGGGACCGATCGGTCTGATGTTCACCATGCTGGCCGACCGCAGCGGCGCGCGCGTCGCCGTTACCGACACCATCGAGGAACGCCTCGGGATCTCCGCGCGCTGTGGTGCGGGATTCACCTGGAACCCGCGCAAGGTGGACATCGCCGCTCAGACTCGGAAAATGACCGCGGGCAGGGGCGCCGACCTGGTGATGGTAGCGACCTCGGTACCCGGAATCGTCGAGCAGGCCATCGCCTGTTCCCGTCCCGGTGCCCGGATCTTGCTGTTTGCCCAAACCTCGGTTACAGAACGTTTTGAAGCATCTGGAGCAGACCTCTGCGCGGGAGAGCGGACGTTGTTTGGCTGCTACAGCGCCTCGGTGGATCTACAGAAGGAGTCTACGGACCTGGTTTTCTACGGTGGCCTACCGTTAGAAGAATTGATTTCGCATCGTGTGCCCTTGGTTAAAATCCGTTCAGGTTTCGATTTGGCATTGCATCCTGGACCTAAATCGTTGAAAATAATCGTTCAGCCACAGAGGTGGTTATAGTGACTAGCCAGATGATGGCTGCCGTTCTTTACGGCAAGGAGCACTTGCAGGTAGAGGCGGTAGCTATTCCCACGATCGGTGACGGAGACCTCCTGGTCCGAGTGAAAGTGGCGCTGACCTGCGGGACCGACGTGAAGGTTTTCCGTCGCGGGTACCATGCTCGCATGATCGTGCCCCCCGCCGTATTCGGGCACGAACTGGCCGGCGATGTGGTCGCGGTAGGCCGAGATGTTCTCGGTTTCGAGCTCGGGCAGCGGGTGGTGGCGGCGAATTCCGCTCCTTGTAACGATTGTTTCTTCTGCCGCAAGGGTCTGGAGAATCTGTGCGAAGATGTCCTGTTCAACAACGGAGCCTACGCGGAATATATCCGGATTCCGGCGCGGATCGTCGAACGGAATACCTACTTGATTCCCAAACGCGTGAGCTATCACGATGCGGCTTTGGTGGAGCCGCTGGCCTGTGTGCTTCGCGGATTTGAAGAGACCGCTCCCCAGCCCGGTGATACCATCGCCATCATCGGGCTCGGCCCCATCGGGCTGATGTTTGTAAAACTGGCGAAACTCTACGGCTGCCGCGTGATCGCGGTAGGCCGACGCAAAACACAATTGAACCGAGCGGAGGCCTTGGGCGCCGACGAGTTGATCGAGGCCGAAGGCGACACCAACCCGGTTCCCGCCATCCGGCGGCTCACCGAAGGGCGCGGCGTCGATATCGCCATCGAGGCTGTCGGGAATCCGCAGACTTGGCATTGGGCCGCCGACATGGTGCGGCGCGGCGGCACTGTAAACTTCTTCGGGGGTTGCCCCAACGACAGCAAAGTGAGTCTCGACACCTCGTTGCTGCACTACTCCGAGATCACCTGCAAAGCCACTTTCCACCATACCCCGGCGTACATCCGCAAAGCGCTGAACCTGATCTGCGCGGGACAGGTCACGGCTTCGTTTTTCGTCAATCGCGAGGAGCCGCTCGCCAACCTGCTCGAAGTCATGCGCCACCTGATGAGCCACAACGGGCACCTCAAGACGGCGATTCTCCCCTGAAGGGGCCGGGCGTGGAAGCGAGCGCGTTTTTGCCTCCCGCCGCGTTTGTTCGCTCGCCGCAGGCGCTCGAGCGGGCTTACTCGGCCCAAGACGCCCGTGCTTACACGCGCTGGCTGGCCTGCCATCACTACGAAAATTTTCACGTGGTGAGCTTCCTGTTGCCGAAGCGTCTGCATCAGGATTTCTACAACGTCTACGCTTATTGTCGCTGGGCCGACGACCTAGGCGACGAGATCGGCGACGCCGCCGAGAGTCTTCGGTGGCTTGAGTGGTGGCGCGGCGAACTGGATGCCATGTATGAAGGACGGGCCAGGCACCCCGTTTTTATTGCGCTGATGCCGACGGTGGTCGCGCACGCGATTCCGCGTGAGCCCTTCGCCCAACTGGTCCAGGCGTTCATGCAGGACCAGACCATTACCCGCTACCGCGACTTCGAAGCGTTGTTCGGTTACTGCCGGCATTCGGCCAATCCGGTGGGCCGACTCGTGCTTTACCTCTGTGGCTACGCGGACGCGGAGCGCCAGCGGCTTTCCGACGCCACCTGCACCGCCTTGCAACTCGCCAACTTCTGGCAGGACGTGACGGTCGACCTGGAGAAGGACCGGGTCTACATCCCGCTCGACGTGATCGGCCGCCACGGCTACACCATCGAGGAATTGTTTGCGCGGCGCTTCACCCCGGCCTTTCGCGAGGTGATGCGCGAGATTGTGGAACGAGCGCGCCGCCTTTTTCTTGAGGGGCGGCCCCTGGCCGGGCGGGTCGATCGCCGGCTGGCGCTGGACATCGACCTGTTCAGCCGTGGCGGCCTGCGCGTGCTCGAGAAGATCGAGCAGCAGGGATTCGATGTGCTCCACGCGCGCCCGGCCGTCTCCAAAGCGGAACGGGTCGGCCTGTTGTTGCAGTCGCTGGCGCGCGTCGCTTTTTCCCGGGCTGCTTGATGGAGCTGATCGAACAGTCGTACGCGTACTGCGCCAGGATCGCGCGCAACCGCGCTAAGAACTTCTATTACTCATTTCTGCTTTTATCCGAGCGGCAGCGCAACGCCATGTGCGCGATCTACGCGTTCATGCGCTACTCGGACGATCTGAGTGACGAGCCGGGCGCCACACGCTCAGCCATGGAATGCTGGCGCGCCGATCTGGAGGACGCGCTGAAAGGCCGGTATCGCGGCCACCCGGTGTGGCCGGCTTTTCATCACACCGTGTGCAGCTTTGCCATCCCGCACGAATACTTCCGCGAAATGATCGAGGGTGTGGCTTCGGACCTGAAACCGCGGCAGCTTGAAACCTTCGACGAACTCTACCACTATTGTTACCAGGTGGCCTCCGTGGTGGGGCTGACGATCATCCACATTTTCGGCTTCGACACGCCCCGCGCGTTGCCGCTGGCCGAGAAGTGCGGGGTGGCGTTTCAGCTGACGAACATCCTGCGCGACATCGGTGAGGACGCTGAACGCGACCGCGTCTACCTTCCCGCTGAAGAACTGCGGCGATTCGGAGTCACCTCCGAAGATCTCCGCGCCGGCCGGCGCTCGGAAGCTTTTTTCGCCCTGATGCGCTTCCAAGCCGGACGGGCAAGGACCTACTACAACGAAGCGATGCCGCTCGTCGATCTGGTCCACCCGCGCAGCCGGCGCTCGCTATGGGCGCTCATCACGATCTATTCGCGGTTGCTCGACCGGATCGAGCGGACCAATTACGACGTCTTCTCGCGCCGCGTGCGCTTGTCAGCCACGGAGAAAAGCTGGATCGTGCTGAAAGCCCTGGTATGGTCGTCGGGGAGCGCACGAAGGGGGCCTTCAAGCTAGCCTAGCTAGAGTGCGCCAGAGGCATGCGCAAAAACCGAAGAAGGTTCCCCCCGTGTCTTGAAGACCGTAAGGAACTTCGCAACGATCGGATGGCGTCGCTAGCGGGATTGAATGAGCGAGGTCTGGAGAAAACCCGGCATATACCGCGAGGAGCCGCGCGAATCCGCGCTCCGCTTTTGTTGACCTACGTGCCGGTAGGCAGCATGGCGAAGGCGAGGCGCTTGCCACCGCCTGTGGCGCCGCGGACCAGGCCGCCTGGGGAGTGGCGCGCTCCCCAGCGATCGCCGGCCGCCAGACTGTGGCGCCGGTCGTTCGCCCCAGCCGGACCTGGGCGGCATGACTCAGCCGGTGGGATTCTGTCGTGTCGCCATTTCCGTTGACGGCGTTCTATTTCGGCGCAGTCTTGGGATTGGTGGTCGGCGCACCTGCCGGTTTACCCTTGTCGTCGATGACGTCGCCGTACTTGATGGTGGACTTGCCTTCGTAGCGCTTGTAGTCTTTATACGTCACCGTCATGCGGATGCGTGGGCTTTCGCCGCTCTTGAAGTGCAGAGTGTCGTCGGCGTGCGTGTAGGTGGGGAACCAGTACTTGCCGTCGATCTGCTCGCGGTAGGTCTCAAACCGCGGGTACTGATCGTCACCCTGCCGCACGCCCACACCTTTGCCGTAAGTCTTCACGATCTGGAGGTCGCGATCATCCACCCAGATCTGGCCCTCGAAGTAGCGCTTTCCCTTCTCCAGTTTCTTTGGCTTCACGGAAAAGACGTAGGTGCCAATCTCATCGATCTTCTCGCGACCAATGTAATTGACGTCGTATTCGGGAATCTCGGCTGTGGTCATGACGAACGGCTGCACGTTGCGCAGGTCCTGCTCGTCCTGCGGCGTCAGGATGATATTGCGAAGCGTCTGCACGGGAGCGTAGACTACCTTTTCCATCCGCTTGCCTTCCGGGCTGAAAATGACGTCCTCGACCAGGTCCCAGCGGCCGCCGGTCGGGTTGCCGCCCGGGTCCAACTCTTCGAGTTTCACCGTCTGGCGGTAGGTGTAGTTGTTGCGCGCCTGGGAGAACTCCGTCTCCTTGGCCGCAAACTTCTGGATGATCTCCTCTGGATTGACGGGAGCGCCCAGCGCATCCGCGGCGCGAATGGGCAGACAGACGGCGGCTACGGCAATGGTCAGAACAAATCCACGCATGGTTCCCTCATTTAACAGACGACATTACTTACCTAACAGTTTCTTGGCAATCGTGAGCAACTGGATATTGCTGGTGCCCTCATAGATGCGGCCGATCTTAGCGTCGCGGTACAATTTTTCGACCGGGTAGTCTTTGGTAAAGCCAACGCCACCATGCACTTCGATGGCTTTGGAAGCGGCCTTCTCGGCAATTTCCGAGGCGAAGTATTTGGCCATGGCGGCCTCGGTCTGAAAGGGCCGTCCGGCGTCCTTCAACCGTGCGGCGTTATACACCAGCAGTCGCGCGGCCTCGATCTCGGTGGCCATTTTGGCGAGCTCGAACTGCACGCCCTGGAATTCGCCGATGGTCTTGCCGAACTGTTTGCGCTGCTTGGCATAAGCCACGGCGTATTCGAGCGCGGCCCGCGCCAGCCCGATCATCTGCGCCCCGATGGCGATGCGGCCCTCGTTCAGCGTTTCCATCGCGATCTTGTAACCTTCGCCGACTTGGCCCAGCATATTCTCGCGAGCGATGCGGCAATTGTCGAGGATCAGCTCGCAGGTGGACGAAGCCCGAATACCCAGCTTGTCTTCCTTCTTGCCGACTCGGAAGCCCGGGAACTCGCGCTCGATGAGGAAGGCGGTGATGCCTTTGTAGCCGGTCTCCGGCCGCGCATTGGCGAAGAGCAGAAAGATGCCCGCCTCGGCCGCGTTGGTGATCCAGAGTTTGCGGCCGGTGAGGAGGAAGTGGTCGCCGCGGTCTTCGGCGCGGGTGGCCATGGCGAAGGCGTCGGAACCCGAGCCAGCTTCTGAAAGCGCGTAAGCGGCCACGGTGTTGGCGGCGAGACGCGGCAGGTAGCGGGTCTTCTGCTCCGGCGAAGCCCAACGCAACAGCGCGTTGATCGAGAGCGTGTTCTGCACATCGACGATGACCCCCGCGGCAGGATCTACCGCGGAGAGCTCCTCGACGGCTAGGACCGCCTGGAAAAAGCTGCCGCCTTGACCGCCCAGCTCTTCGGGGATTTCGATGCCCATGAGACCCATCTGGAAGAACTGCGTGAGGATGTCGCTGCGGAAAACTCCGGCTTCATCCATTTCGCGGACGTAGGGCCGGATCTGTTCTTGCGCAAACTGGCGCACCGTCGACTGGAAGAGTGCCTCGTCTTCACTGAGAAACGTTAACGGCTGGGGTGGCGCATCAACCGTTCGGGCGGCCGGCATGTACAGCAGCTTACCCCACCGGCGGCTCGCCGCGCCACTGGCCGATCCCGGTTTAAGGCCCTATCAGGGGTGTCACTGACCGCGAGTGGACTGGAGTTGACCGCGGTCTGGCGCGCTCTATCGGCATTGTCATGATAGACTCTGGCTTAGCAACAACTCGAGGGAGCAATGCTTATCCGCGCCATGGTAATTCCGGCCGTTTTCTTTATTATCCTCTCGCTCGTGTTCCCGACCCCCGCCAGCGCGCATAACGTCTCGAAGCGAGACGCTACGTTCGTCGCGTCGAACCGCGGCGCCGCCATCGCCGCCTTCCTGTACCTGGGCGCCAAGCACATGGTGACCGGGTACGACCACCTGGCCTTCCTGGTGGGGGTGATCTTTTTCCTGTACCGGCTGAAGGACATCGTGCAATACGTCAGCCTGTTCACCCTGGGTCACAGCGTTACTCTACTGGCCGGCGTTCTGGGCGGGGTCCATGCGAACCCGTATCTGGTCGATGCGATCATCGGCTTATCGGTGGTCTATAAGGCGTTCGACAACATCGATGGCTTCAAGCGCTTTCTGGGGTTCCAACCCAATACGAAGCTGGCGGTGCTGGTTTTCGGTCTGTTCCACGGTTTTGGCTTGGCCACGAAGCTTCAGGAGCTTTCGCTGGCCCACAATGGGCTGGTCACCAACATCTTGAGCTTCAATGTGGGAGTGGAAATTGGACAGGTGCTGGCCTTGACCGCCGTTCTGATCGCGCTGAGCATCTGGCGCGGGCAAACCAGCTTTGAACGGCACGCCTTCGCCACCAACACCGCGTTGATGGCGGTAGGCTTTATTCTCATGGGGTACCAGTTGGCCGGATACCTGGTTCTGGCGTAATCACAACGCGAGGGAATTATGGAAGTCCAAGACTTGCCGAGAACCGAAGGGCCGTCGAAAACAACCATTGCCAGGGCGACGGGGATTGCGCTGGCGATTGCGCTGCTCATCCTGTTCACGGCCGTGCTGCCGGCCGAATATGGGATCGATCCATTAAAGACTGGTGCCGCACTGCACCTGACGGACCTCGCGACGGCGAATGAAACCAAGCCGGCGAGCGCGTCTCGAACGGCAGCCGCTCCCGTGCTGGCTCCGGCCGGCGTGTACACTGCGCAATCGAAGGTATACAAAGTGGACACCGAGGACCTAACGTTATTTCCGGGAGACGGAGTCGAGATCAAGTACCATATGCAAAAAGGAGCCGGTATGGTGTATGCCTGGAAAGCGAACGGCAAGCTGCGGTTCGAATTTCATGGTGAGCCGGACCAAAAACCGAACCAGGACTACTACGAAAGCTACGAACTGGAGGACAAGGTCGGCCAGGATCACTCGTTCGGCTCCTTCATCGCGCCAACGACCGGAATCCACGGTTGGTTCTGGGAAAACAAGACGAACCAGCAGGTCCAGATGCATCTCACGACCGCCGGCTTCTACGACGGCGCGAAAATGTACGCCGGCGATGCGCCGGAAGATCTGCCGGTGGAAGACGTAAAGTAGGCCCGTTTTACGCGCCACAGCGGCCGGTCAGCGGCACAGGCGGCCACGCCAACAGTCCGATGTTGATCAGACGGGGTGATACCCTCATGGGGTTCCGGGTTCAAACAATCGGTAGAACCGGGCCCTCCCGTAACCGTCCCGCGTCAGCCGGAGGGAGGCTCGACAAATCTTCGACTGATCTATCTGCTTTGACCAAAACAACGGCAATCTCCAACAGTTCCATGCCAACAGGTGGTGCGATGGTCGTCTGTGTTCGGTGATTCTAGAGATCAGGCATGATGAAGCCGGCGGGCGCGATATCTGCTCAAGCGATGGAAGGCAATTAAGGCGGAAGAACAAAGTGAGCCGAAAATGGCGGAGGTTACTGCGGGCGACCGGAACAAGGCAATAGGGCGTTGAGTTAGGACTTACGCACGCCCACGGTATTACCCGCGATGGGTGGAATCGAACTGATCCAAACCCAGAGTTTTGGCCAAGGCCTGTTGGGTGGGGGTTTGTTTGGAACCCACGGTGGCCACGCGGTTGGGACCTTTTTCGCCCTGCGGTGGGTACAACAAAACGAACTGCTGAATCTGGCGCAACTCTTCGAGAAGTTGTTCGGTGGAGATTCCGTTCCAGGCACTCTGTGCCTGTTTGTGGAGATGCTCGACGAGCGAGATCGCGAGCAGGCAATAAAAAGCGTGGATGCGAATCTTGCGGTCGGTCCAGTGATCCATCGGTCCCCAGCCCAGCCAGTCTCCGTCTTTGAGACCGCGAAAGACCTTCTCGATTTCCTGCTGGCGGGAATAGCCTATGGCCGCTTGCTCGGCACTCCAATCCATGCGATTGGTGACGAGCACGGTGCGCCCCAGACGATGATGGACGAGCCGCTGCCAGGTAGCGGTATCGAATTCAAATTGCAGCCGCCATCGACCCTCGCGGAATTCGAGTTGGTAGGGGATTAATTCTTCCAAGAACTGTCCGGCGAGCCAGCGCTGGATCTTGCGGCGAATCTGATCTTCCTTCGAGCGGGCTTGTGGCTTGTTCAATTCTGTGGAGAATCGCCGCAGGGCTGCGAGCACCTTGCCGAGGTTGGTAGTCAAACTGTGCAACTCGTCGCCGGCAAAGGAGGCCGAATACTTCAGCACGCAGAGGTATTCTTGGCCGTGCACTAGGAGTTTCTCGGCGGCAGCACGCACACCGGGCTGCGCGCTACTCAACAGCGGCAACTGATCCACCGCGCGCTCGCGGAAAGCCACCGGAGCTTGATTCCAGGGCAAGGCTGCGATCCAGCCCACGCCTGCCTCCTCCAATTCCACTGTGTTGGCCAGAGCCGCCGAACCTTTGTCCAACACCAAGGTTACCTCGCCACGCGCGATCTGGCACCGATCCAACATGCCCAGCATGCGTGCCAGCGAGATGGAAAATTCCTCGGCATCTGCCACATTGCCGCGATACACGTGATGGCACAAGCTCAGGCCGTTTTCTCCATCCAAGACGTAACTGAGACCCACTTGACGCAGGTTGTGACGGCCTTGTTCGTTGTGCCCGCGCTGGGCCAGTTCGTTCCGCGTGTTGTGGCTGGCGATATCGGTGTAGAAGTTGGTCGTATCGTAGGCGAGCAGGCGTCGGCTCACCCTCTGCTTTCGTTTCCACAGATCCAGCACTTGCAGTTGGGCGCGGTCCAGCGGATCGTCGTCGCCGGACGCGAGCGGATCCAGGTGCTCGGGCAGAATCTTTTCAAAAGCATCCCAGAATGCCTGCGAGGTGAAGCGTTCCGGTGGAATTCCCCAGACCGAATGCAGAATGGTTCGGCGGTACCAATCGGCCACCTCGGTTTTGGGCCCCGGTTGACAGATGCGGTGGATGGCCGCCAGCAACAGGTAGCGGGCGGGTGAAGGGCCGGAGCGGGGTGCGGGCCAGAGCGCCTCCAATACGCCAACGAGACCGGTTTGCTCCGCCGCCAGCCACAGCGCGCCGGGCAGCCCGAAGTCGCGCGCCGAGGCGGAGAGAGGGACTGGGGAGGTGCGGTCCTTGACGAGGGCGGCGACCTTGTCGGCGGTGCCGAGATAGGCCTGGTGAACGATCCGGGGCTGGCCCTCGACGCGGGCGCTTTCGACGACGTAGTAGTAGAGCTGGTTGCCCTTCTTCTTTGCGATGAGGGAGGCCATAGTAGGGTAATAAAAGGGTACGTGAATTTTGTCCGAAGTCAAACCGAGATAAAGACATTCTGCTATAGAAATGTTTTCCATAGGCTATTACAAAAATTAATCTAGAGAGGACGCGCGATTCGCCATACAGCGAAGGAGTTACTCGGAACGACCGGCGGCCACGGCCGGCTTGCTAGAGCTAGAGCCAAACCCCGACGAGACAGCCGCACGGGCATTCGGGCGGCGAAGAGGTTTCCGTTTGATTCGCCAACCAGCAGACTGTGGTCACCCCCGTCGGCCGCGTGCACGTCGAGCACACCCAACCAACGCTACGGCAACTCGATCAGCGGGCCGCGCGGCTGTAAGCTCAGCCGGCACTGTAATCGGCTGCTGGAAGAGGATCTCCCCCAAGCCCAAACTGAAGCGGAGAGCCGAATGAAGGCCTACCCCACGGTGGCCAGTTCGTGCCACTGGCGGCCTTGGGACTGGGCCACGCCCGAGTGCGTGACGTAACCGTGGTAGGTATTTACGCCTTCGCTCAACGCCGGATGCTCGGAACAGGCGCGCTCCAGCCCATGGTGGGCGAGCTCCACGAGGTAGGGGATCGTCGCATTGGTCAGGGCAAAGGTGGAGGTGTGCGGTACCGCTGCCGGCATGTTTGAGACGCAATAATGCAGAACGCCATCCACGACATAAACCGGGTCGCTATGCGTGGTGGAATGGGAAGTCTCGAAGCAGCCGCCCTGGTCGATGGCCACGTCCACCACGACCGCGCCGCGCTTCATGGTGGCGATCATCTGGCGGCGCACGAGTTTGGGAGCCGAAGCGCCGGGGATCAGGACGGCGCCGATTACCAGGTCGGCGGTGCGGATGTTCTCGCCGATCGTCCACGAGTTCGACGCCAGCGTGACCACCTGGCTGCTGAAGACGTCGTCCAGGTGGCGGAGGCGATTCAAATCGCGCTCGATGATGGTAACGTGAGCGCCCATCCCCACCGCGATTTTGGCCGCGTTGACGCCCACGACGCCGCCACCGATGATCACGACGTTGGCCGGCGCGACGCCGGGCACCCCTCCCAGCAGGAGGCCTCGGCCGCCGTTGGGCCGCTCGAGATACTGTGCTCCCACCTGGACCGCCATGCGCCCCGCAACTTCGCTCATGGGCGTCAGCAACGGCAGGGAGCCATCCGCTTCACGAATCGTCTCGTAGGCGACGCCGTTCACCTTGCTCGCCAGAAGGCGGTCGGTGAGTTCTGGCAAGGGCGCCAGGTGCAGGTAGGTAAACAGGATGAGGCCGGGCCGGAAATAGTCGTATTCCGGGGGCTGGGGCTCCTTCACCTTGACCACCAGGTCGGCCTTCCGCCACAGCTCGGCTGGGTCCTGTATGATCGCGGCGCCGGCCTGCATGTACTCACGGTCAGTCACAGAGCTTCCTTCTCCCGCGTGAGTCTCGACGAGAACTTCGTGCTCAGCCTCGCGCAGGGCACTGACGCCGCTCGGCACCAAGCCGACGCGGGTCTCGTGGTCCTTGATCTCCTTCGGTACGCCAATGACCATCTGGAAGTGCCTCTAGGTCCAGGATAACACCACGCATCTGTGGGGCGTTAGCGTGTTCTCCCGAGAGATCGACATATCTTCGGTTACAAGACGCGTAGGATCAGGTTGATGACTGGCTTCTAATGTGAAGTGCCATACGAAAAATGCTTTGCGCAAGCTCCGCCGCCTGTCAAAATAGGGACTACTTGTTGCCCGTTTTGGAGGGACGGTGCGGTCATGATCGACACGGTACTGAACCTGATTTTTCGCTGTCCGCACCGTCACCTGACGCGTCCTATCACGCCGGTTCACAAGGTCGGTACGCCACCGGGCGAGACCTACGTGGTCTGCCTGGACTGTACGAAGCAATTTGCGTACGACGTGGAGAACATGCAAATCGGAAAGCCGATCGGGCAAGCCCACGATTCCTACGTGCTGCCTCGCGCCTCCAAACCGCGCCACACCGTGTTGAAAGTGGCTCTGGGAGTGGCAACGGTGCCGCTGGCGGTGCTGGCGGGTTCCGTGCTTAGCGTCAGACACCGAAACTCCGAAAAAAAGAAGAACAGCGACCGGAACGGCAATTCCCGCCCAGCCCGTTGATCATCACGCGCGGTCTGGTTTTTCCCAGGTTAGCGATCAGCGCTACCATGGTGATAGAGGGGAGGGGAATCACCATGCCTCAGTACGTTTTTCTCTGCCTGGATTGCCACAAGGAATTCACCCAGACTCTTCACATCGCGGATCTTGAGAAGAGCGTCGTGGTATGCCCCCATTGCGGCGGCAAGAAGGTGACCCAGGAGGTAGCGGCGTTTTCCGCCGTTACGTCCAAGAAGAGTTAAGTTGCACATCAGTCCCAGTCACCCCCTGCGGCGGCTGTTCACCGACCTGGTGGCCAAAGAGCTCGCCGCAGATCACGAGGTGGTGGTGTATGTGGCCAATCTGTTGATGGACTTCGTCGACGTCGATCAGCTCTACAGAATCCGCAATGCAGGTGGCAAGCGGCTGGAGGAGGTCGGCGAGATGCTTGTGGAGTCCAACCCGGCGCTGGACGCCCGGTCGTTTGAGCGCGAGCGCGAGGTGCGAAAGCACGTCGGCGACTACACGCTGTTCCTCACCGGGATGTTCCCCGAGTACGTGGCGGCGCTGCCGCGCCGCGGCCTGCGGCTGGACAGTTTCATCGACTATATCAAAGCCGGCAAGGAGTCGTATCGGATCGTGGCGGCGTTCGACCAGGCACAGTATCGGCGTGTGGCCCCACTGTTCCGCCGCCTGGCGGAACAGTTCGAATCCTCGGTCCACGGGTTGAATCGGGTGAAAAACCATCTCGAAGTGCTCCGCGAGAGACAGTATCAGTTGTGGAAGAACAACCTTCTCTCGGCCTGAGCCCGAGAAAGGTTGTCACGCTGTCGGCTTCCCATTCACAATAGGCCATATGAAATGTGTCGCCTTCCCCGCGAGCCCGTTGCTACTGTTCTTGTTGATCGCGTCCCCCCAGCTATACGGGGCCACCCCGCCGGCGCCAGAAACTGCTCGCGCCGACCCCAGTCCGGGTCCCGGCCAGCATGGCAACGCCCGAGAATTTATGCCCGCCGCAGTCACCAAGAGCTCGGAATGCAAACCGAACGGAGCCAACCCGGACCCCGCATGCACGCCCGGAGCTGTCATGGGTATTTCGGTGGATGTGGTGTGCCACGACAGCACGAAAGGGCGCCGCGCCGTCACCACCAGAATGAAGAACCAGGTCTATACGGATTATGCGGTCGCGAGCCATCCGACCGGAGCCTACGAGATTGACCATTTCATTCCGCTCGAGCTGGGGGGCAGCAACGATATCGCGAATCTGTGGCCTCAACCCGCCCATCCGGCGCCTGGTTTTCACGAGAAAGACAAAGTGGAAACCGCTCTGCACGACGAGGTCTGCAAAGCCCACACGATGACTCTCGACCAGGCGCAGCGCCTCATTGCTACGGACTGGCTGACCTACTACAACGAGAAAGTTAAGGAGTAATTGCGGCCCGGAGCGGGCAGCCGCCAATCTTTCGGGACGAACCCGATGTTGACGGCCGCGCTCGACACCCAAGGGAACCACTATCGGCCTATGATCCTGGTGAACGGGGAGGTGGCCAGCAGCAAGCCAGAGGTTTATCCGGGCCCCCCAACGCTCGCGCGGTATGCCGAAAGCGTGCGGAAGTCCTCCCGCCTGCCGGTAACACGGAGTCGGTAAGGGAGCTCGGCTATAGTGGCGAACGAACTGCGAGCCATGCTTCCCATAACACGATCGACGGGCGCCAAGCCAGGCCTATCGCGCGAAGATTATGATGCGCGCCGTTCGCGGCCTCTCCTGACGCCGCAGCCGAAGAGCCGCTTCATCCCAATCAAAGCCGGTCGGAGCTGTCGGGCGAGTCTTTCCACACCACCCCTGTCCTATCGGTTTAGGTTCGACGACTCTGTCCGCTAGCGCTAGCGCTTCCGCCTCGCCACTAGGCGCACCGGCTTGGGCTGCGAGATGGCCCCGGGGGTCAAGGCATCGTTGAGGAGTTCAGCTTGCTCCTGCCGGTGCCGCTTGCCGGAGCCGGTGGCGGGGCTGGCGCTTTCGGGGCGGCCGACGTAGCGGACCTCGCGCTGGCCGCCCTCGACGAGCGGCTGCAGCTGCTCTTCGATGAAATGCCAC
>JAGWQP010000089.1 GCA_028876805.1 Acidobacteriota bacterium
AAGATCCTCGCGACCGAGCTCGAAGTGGGTGGCCGGATGTTCATGGGCGCCGGGTGGTAGCCGGACCGCGGTGAGAGGGCCGAAAGGCTTCTCGGTGACGCTCGAAACCCCGCCACTGCCGGAGGTGGTAAGGGTCTTCGGTCGCCTGGCAGAAGACGGCTCCGCATTCCGGGCATCTAGTTGAGGATGCTTGTCGACCGCTTTGGCCTTCCATGGATGGTGAGCGCCAAGGCCAATTAAGGAGTAAAAACCTAAATGTCATCGGTGATCGAAACCTCCCCGGCGTCCAGCAAACTGGTTTGGGCGGGACGCATCCTATCCGGCGTCACGATCGCATTTCTGCTCTTTGACGGCGTCATTCACCTGACGAAGGTGGCTCCGGTTGTGCAGGCGTTTGCGCAACTTGGATTCCCCATGCGCCTGGCTGTCGCCCTCGGCCTACTCGAGATCGTCTGTGTCGCCCTCTACGGTTATCCGCGTACGGCCATCCTCGGAGGAATCTGCCTGACAGGATACCTCGGTGGCGCTGTCGCGATGCAACTGCGGGTTGGAAATCCCCTGTTCGGCGAAACGCTGTTTCCGGTCTACGTGGGCTTTCTGGTTTGGGGAGGGCTCTATCTGCGCGAACCACGATTGCGCGCGTTGCTCCCCCTGTCAAGAGTATGGGGCCGTGCGCGGTCCAGGAAAATGCTTTGGGTCGCCAGTCTCACCAGTGCCCTACCCGTCGTGATCGTCCTGTTCGGTTCTGTTGTGAAATTGATCAAGGTGGAAGGAGTCGTAGAGGGATTCCGACAGGCCGGATTTCCGGAGCAGCTGATTGTCACGATCGGAATCATTGAACTGGTCTGTACCCTGACCTATATGATTCCACCGACGCGCGTTCTGGGAGCCATTCTGATGACCGGGCTGCTGGGCGGCGCTGTCGCCACCAACTTGCGCGTCGGCAACCCGGGTTGGATCTTGCCCGCGTTGGTTGGGGCGCTGGTCTGGGGAGGACTCTTGCTCCGGGACCGGTCCTTGCGCGCCCTGGTTGCCGGCCGGCCGAAATCCTTGACGCCGCTTGATTGAGTATGATTGGGATTGTTCGAACCGGGAGGGGACAACCCGAAAGCTGACACGATCAGGTCGAGGAGGATTGACGTGAAGAGAATTCTGACCATCCGAGCAACGGTCACGGGACTGACGCTGTTGCTATTGGTGCCGCTCGACGCTCAGAAGGAGGCGCGCTCCGTGACGGCGAAGCAAGCGACACGGGAAATCAAAATCATCTCCAGCGCCGGCGCGCGCGCCTTGGCGGACGCCTGCACAGCTTGGGCGGAACAGAACAAGCAAGTCGTGGCGATGGCGATTCTGGATTGGGGCGGGAACCTCATCGAGTCCCACGCCATGGAGGGCGCGCCGATGAATGCGATCGACACGGCACTGTTGAAGGCCAAGTCGGCCCTGCGCTGGCGGCGTCCGACCTCAGTCACGAACAAGATGGTTCGCAGCGGTGAAAATTTGGCGCCGACTTTTATGCGTGACTTTCCGCAGCCAGGCGCGCTTCCTATCCTGGTCGACGGACAGGTCGTGGGGGCCATGGGGGTATCTGGAGCGGACGGTGAGAAATGCGCGCAGGCTGCGATTGACGCGGTGTTCAAAGCAGAGGCGACCGGCTTGGGGCGGTAAAGCCTCCGTTTATTGATTCGGTCCCTATTTCTTTGCGAATTTTCGCACATCCCCGAGGAAATCGGCGCCGTACACATTGCCCTCGAAATCCGCAGTAACGCCTTCTGCCATACTCGAACCGCCGGCGTATGGGTACGGACACGGGTCCGGAATGAAGAATCGGACGGAACCGTCCCGGGCGCTGCCAATTCGAATGCCGCGTTCGGTCCCCAGGTTGTAACCATATCCGGTCTGTGGAAGCGCCAACCGACCGGTGTTGGTACGGCCGTCCCTTGATTCGGAGTCGGCCACGTAAAGGACGTCGTTTTTGTCAATGTACATACCGCTCGGCCGCCCAAACTGGAACCACTGGGCGAGGAATTTGCCGTTCTGGTCGAAGATCTGGATTCGGTTGTTCTGACGATCCCCCACGAACAGCCGGCCTCGGGAATCGAAGGCCAGGGTGTGGATCACATCGAAATCGCCCGGGCCCATTCCTTTCTTGCCCCATGTCTTGAGAAACTTCCCGTTTTTGTCGAACTTCATGATCCGCGCGTTGCCCGTGGCCGTGCCGCCCCCGCTGTGACCGTCCCCGACGAAAATGTCGCCGTTGGGAGCGATGGCGACATCGGTCGGCGCGTCGAACTCGTCCTCGCCCGGGCCGGCGACTCCCTTTTTGCCCAGTGTCATCAGGACCTTCCCATCCTGGTTGAACTTGAATACCTGGTGGCCTCCGTTGTCGGAGACCCACACATTTCCTTCTCTATCCACCGACAATTTGTGGGGGCTGACAAAGACTCCGGCCCCGAACGTCTTCCGCACTTTGCCGGACGGATCAAGTTGGAACACGGGGTTGACATTCGCACTCGGTCCGGCACACGTCGTGCCCCCGGCACCGGAATTGCCACATCGGTCCACAACCCAGATGGTGCCGTCGGGAGCGGTCGAGACGCTCGCGCTCGATCCCCACTTTCGGCCTTCCGGCAACTGCCCCCAGCTCACGCCGGGGCGGTAGGGATTGGGCAGGTCATTGTGCGCACCGAGCAACGACACCGGGGGCAGCTTGACGGGAAATTCGTCGGTCGGAAAGACCGGAAGCCCGCGGCCGCCGCCCGCCTGGCCTGCTGGCGGCGGAACACCGCAGGATTGGGCGAGCGGCCCGGCCGAGCCAGTATCCGCCTCGACAGGGAGACCAACTGCAATTGCGATCAGGACTCCGATTCCGCCGACCACCAATGCCGGCAGGCCACTTTGCCCACACCCAGATCTCACCCCGCTTTTACAGGACATCGTCTCTCCTCCTCGGGTCGGTTGAGCCGCCACTTTCCTGGCCGCCCATCGATTGTACATCCGCCTGGCGAGGGCGGGTCAGCTCACACCGAGCTCAACACCACCGCCGCCGAGCAAACGGCGATTCAGGGCGCCTCCCGTAAATAGCATCTCTTCGATTGCCCCATACACAGCGGGCTCGGTCAGCACATTGCCGGGCGAGAGTTCGATCTGAAACTGCGCGCAGCGCCGCATCAGCTCTTTTATGAATGCCGGAGTGGCGCCCTTGGTACGGCTGACGATCTCTCCCAGAAGCTGTTCGGAAACATCCAGCCCGCCGGCATACAGTTTCGTCAGCTTCGTGCGACCCTCCTCATCTGGCACGCAAATTCAATAGCCTGGTCAATGCGACCTGGCCGCGAGGAGAGCGCCGGCTCGATCTGATCAGGGCGATTCGTGGTCAGGATAAAAAGCACTTCGGCGTCTTCTCGCAAACCATCCATCTCATTGAGCAACTTGTTCAGAAGGACCTCCTCGCCCGGCACGCGCATGTGCGTGCGTTCCCGCGCAATGAGATCCACGTCCTCGATGATCATCATGGACGGCTCGAGGAAACGCGCTAGGCTGAAATATTCGCCGAGCAATCCGACCTGCTCGGCCGTCACCAGCAGGGTCATATGGTTTGGCAATTGCGAAGCCAGATAGTGAATCGTATGTGTCTTGCCGGTACCCGGTGGGCCGTAGAACAGGAGCCCTTTGCGCGCCTGGAACTTCAGCGACTTGAGCTGTTCTCGCGCCATCATGAATCCGCGCACGTTGCGATCGAGCAGCTCCAGAGTCTGGCGCGGCAAGATGACTTCGTCACGGGTGACTCGCGTCAGCCGATGCACCTTGACCACGCTGCCGCCACCCATCGGATCAATATGCCCCTCGAGTGAAATGATGCGCCCGCGGTAAGTGCGCGCCTTGCTGACCAGACCCTCGAGATCGCGGAACAGCTCCTGCGAGAACTGCGCGGCACGTTCGCCGGCGGGGACGGCAATCTCTACTTGCACGCCGGTTCTAAGTCCGAATCGGCCGCCCTGTGTTATCAGGACTGCGAACGGTAGGTCCTTCTCACGCGACAGCCACAGACCGTTCTTCAAGCGGCGCACCGGAACCGGCTCACCAATGTCGACCTCGTCATGTTGAAGCGGCCCTGCGTTGATCGGGAAATGGCTTCCCGCAAGTGTTTGCGCAAGCGCCGGCGGCTCATGAGGGTTAGCGGACGGGAGTCCGAGAAGTCTCGTACCGGGACGGGTTGCCATGAGATCCTCGAGCGCGACCTGGATGTCGACCCTGGCGGTGATCGGGAACTGGCGTCCAGCGGTGGCGATCTCGCCGGCCGGCACGCTGAAATGTTTGAGCAGCGTCTTGCGCAGCCGCGACCCTCCAAAGGATCCGCTGCAGACGGAAAAAGCTCCCATGCAGCTCTCATCGTAGTCTCCCCGACCCTAGCCGCCCACACCGGACTCGCCCAGATGGGCGCCGGCGACTACGGCGACCGTTGCGGCATAGCCTGACAGAATACTCGGAGCGATTGAGCCGATCAGAATAGAGATCCAGCGGGTCTCGATCTTTCGTGCCAACTCGGTCACGGTCAAAATGGCGGGCGGCAACCAGGCCGCGCGGCACGTGGCGCCCAGTAGCGCAGCCGGCCGGCGGAGGCCCATCCGGCGCGGCAGCTGAAAAGTGAAGATCCCGGCCAGCATCATATGGAACGGAATCAACCACTCTCTATCCAGTAACAGAGGTTCCGGCCGCCGCTATGATTGCCCAACCACAACGCCAAGCACGTGAACGGGAAATAGAGCTGCGCGCCCTTGAGCCCTCAGGGCCTCTCTGATAAGATCGGTGGCGCCGCCTGGGGAGGCCATGCGCCGATGAAGAGCCGGAAAGAGGGGATCGTGCGCCTTGTCGCCCTAGTGTCGGTGCTCGTGACTGCCGCCCTTCCGGGCGCCGCCCAGGCTTCGGGTGCACGGCGAACTTCCGACAGGAAACCCGACTTCAGCGGAATCTGGCAGGCGGTGAATACCGCCGCGTGGGACCTTCAAGACCACTCGGGTGAGATCGGCTGGCCTCCCGGACAAGGCGTTGTCGAAGGCAACGAGATTCCTTACCAGCCCTGGGCCGCGGCGAAAAAGCTGGAGAACTTCGCCCGCCGCAAGACGGCGGACCCGGTCGAAGCCAACTGCTATCTGCCGGGCGTTCCGCGCGCCACTTATATGCCGTACCCATTCGAGATCGTCCAGACGCCCCAGCGAATCGCGATCTCCTACGAATTTGCCCACGCGCTGAGAACCATTCCCATGGACGGCAGCCCGCATCCGGACGGCCTCCCTGACACCTGGATGGGCGATTCGCGGGGGCGCTGGGACGGCAGCACGCTGGTGGTCGACGTGAAGAACTTCAACGATCAGACGTGGTTCGACCAGGCCGGCGATTTCCATAGCGATGCCCTGCACGTGGTGGAGCGTTACACCTCGGCCGACCCGGATCACATCCGCTACGAAGCCACGATCGAGGACCCCAAGGTTTTCACGCGCCCCTGGAAAATCACCATGCCCTTGTATCGTCTGTTAGACAAGAATCCACGGTTGCTCGAGTACGAGTGTGTCTTCTACTTACAAGAGGAGAGATTTAAGAATGCTCCCTTCAAATAGCCGCCTCCTGATGGGGGTGTGCGTGGCGGCCTTCGCGGTACTCGCGGCCCGGATACCCGCTCGCGGCCAGGCGCGCACGCCGGATGGCCAGCCGGACATCCACGGGATGTACTCCCGAAACGGCGTAGTGGGCTTGGAAGCCAACCCGCCCGAGAATCCGATCGACCCGAGCGAACGCAACCCGCTCTCGGTGTCGGCCCGCGCGGACGGCCTGGGACCGTATCCGAAAATCTTTCAGCAGGGCGGCTCGCTCATCCGCGACAAAGGGGGAAGAGCGCAACGCCGCACGGGAATTGTGGATCCGGCCGACCGGAATCTGCCGTGGCGGCCGGACGAGGACGTGAAGCGGCGCGACTTCCTGCTGCACATGAATCCGCCCGTCGACCTGCAGCACGTCGAGTTGAACGCGCGCTGTGCACTTCCTGGCCTCTTTCAGGGTGAGGACGGAAACAACCCGTACCAGTTTCTGCAGCGGTCGGGCGAGGTCGTGATTTTGTACGACTACAACCACACCAGTCGCGTGATCCACCTGGACCGACGGCCGCACTTGGGGAAGAATATCCGGCTCTTCATGGGCGACTCGATCGGCCACTGGGAGGGTAATACGCTGGTGGTCGACACCACGAATTTCAATGACAGGACCGCGTATTCGCGCGAGATCCCGTACCTGAGCGACGCCTTGCACACCGTCGAGCACTTTACGATCGCCGACCCCAATACCATCGACTACGAAGTCACGATCGACGATCCGACGCTGTTCACCCGGCCGTGGAAAGTGGCCGGGTATTTCGCACGGTCACCGGCAAACACCGAGTCGATCGAGTTCGCCTGCGCTGAAGGAAGCCAGACGCTGGTCAACATCTTTGGCCGGCCGCCGGAACATTAAGGAGAGAGCCTATGGGGAGGAAAGACTGGACGGTGATCGCTGCTTTTGCCCTGTTGCCGGCCGCGGCGCCGGTCGAGGCGCATCACGCTTTCGCAGCGGAATTCGATGTGAATCAGCCGGTCAAGGTGCGCGGCATCGTCACCCGGTTCGAGTTGACCAATCCTCATGCCTGGCTGTACGTCGATGTCAAAGACGCCGAGGGCAAGATGATCAACTGGCGCTTCGAGCTCGGCGCACCCAACGCGCTGATCCGGCTCGGCTGGAAGAAAGATGCCATCCCGGCGGGGCTCGAGGTCGAGATCACCGGCTTCCGTGCGAAGAACGGCGAGGCGGTCGGCAATGGGCGCTCCATCATTCTGCCCGATGGGCGCGAGCTGTTTTCGGGCGGCTCCGCGCCCGGCTCCCAAGGCGCCAGCAAGCCGCAGTAGGCCTCGCTACCGGCGGAGGTGGCCTTCCAGCAGGTCCTTGTTGTTCTCCATGCACCAGTACTCCATGAGTTCCTGGCCGGGCTTCATACGCGTGAAGATGCGGGTGTTGTTGACCGGCTTGGTGTAGGTCTTGGGATCGTCCCAGGTGACTTGGTAGGACAGATGCTGCGGGTCGAGGTAGTGGATGCGCTCGATGACATGCAAGGCATCGCTCGAGGGGTGCTCGGCGGTGTCAAGCCAGGTCTTGCCGTTAAATCCGACCGAATCGATGACCAGCGTGTCCCCTTCATACTTGCCGACAGAGTGGCCCATCCAGGAGGGCTCCAGATCCTTGGGGTGATCACGCCCGTCGGTGAAAACAACATGAAAGATGTTGTTCGATTCCCATAGGATAGCCAGCCGGTCTGGGTTCTGGAGAATCTCGCCCGGGTATTCGGTCTGCCAGGCGCGCGTGTAACCCCAGGGCAGGCAGTGGGCGGAATAATCGAAACGGTGCGCCACGTCCTGCCACTGCCGTAAACCCCACTCGGTGTACGCGAGCTCACCGTTTCCCTGCTGCCGGCAGCCTGGGCTGTTGGCGCCGCAGCTGTTTCCGTTTCGGGTCACGTCAGCCACACGCGGATGGTCCCAGACACCGGTGAAGTCGGGCTTGCCGTTCGCCATGCGTGGAATGTCGGTCGACTGAGCAGCCGCGGGTGCCGGCGTCCAGAAAACCCCTAGCGCGGCAGCCGCGCAGCTGAAAGACAGACAACAAAGTCTCATGCAGTGCCCCTCTCAGGTGGAACTAGGTCTCATAACGAATATCCGAGGCGGCGGGATGATGTCAAGCGGGCCATTTCATGATCTAAATTCCCGGTCTGATACCACCGCCT
>JAGWQP010000090.1 GCA_028876805.1 Acidobacteriota bacterium
ATGGACGCGAGAAATCCGTTCATCCAAACCGGGGCCCCCAAGCAGGTGACCGAAATCGAAGATTTTGGCGGCACCGCCGGCGGTCCCATCCGCAAGGACAGGCTCTTCTACTTACTCGGATACGAAGGCCAGCGCAACACCATCGGCGCCCCGTCGGGATCGCTGAGTTTGCCCACGCGAGCCCCCCTGGGTAACATCGGCCAGAGCGTATTGGATGCCTGCAACGCTCTCTCGGCAGCTACTCCTCCCAAGGACCTCAGCCTGAAAATGGCCGGCCTTGTCTATAACGGCCCAGGGAATTGCGTCAAGGACGCGACCAACAGCGGCGTGTTTCAGGACCGGAGCACAGTTTCTTACACCGTCGCCCCGATTGGCTTGGCCAACCTCCACAACGGGCTCGCCAAGGTCGATTACCATCTCACCGCCAAGCACACCATCTCGGGCGAATATTTCATCGGCAATTACGAAGGATTGGGACCGCAGAATAATGCCGCCGCGCAGGATTACTGGTCCACTCTTATGCACGCCAAGTCGATGGTGATGGGAGCCCACTGGACCTCACTGCCGTCTTCGACCGTAGTCAATGAGCTGCGTGGAGGGTTCAACCGCGAAAACCAGCTCAGCTACCCGGGCGATTGCACCGGCATCGCCCATCCTGACTATGGTTACTTGAGCGGCATGAACTCGAATTCGGCGCTCACCGGTGCAGGCTTGCCGGCCAACTGCGGATTCCCGGCGATTACCATCACTGGGTTCAGCACGACCGGTTGTTGCAACACCTTTCCGAAGATCCAAGGGCCCGACTGGACCGAACAGGTGATTGACAACGTGTCTTACATTCGGGGGCGACACACGTTGAAGTTCGGTGGAGAGTTGCGCCACCTGACTTATAACGGGGGCACGCATGCCGGGACGCGGGGCACCTTCAGCTTTACGAACCTCACGAATTTCCTGACTGGAACTTTAAACACGACAACCCCGCCCTCGGTCCTGCTCGGCCAACCGGCGCGAACGATCACCGAGTGGGCCAGTGCGGGCTTTGCGCAGGATGATTGGCGGATCACGAACCGGTTCACCCTGAATGTCGGTTTGCGCTATGAGACGGTCACGCCGATCAAAGAACAAAACAACCAGTTAGCCAATTTCGACCCGATCTCCGCCACGGGGCTCGTGCAGGTTGGCCGGGTGTGGACTCGCTTTGGCGGCGAACGAATAATTTTTCCCCGCGCCTGGGTTTTGCCTGGGACATCGGAGGTAACTCGAAATGGGTTTTGCGCGGCGGCGGCAGCCTGATCTACGTAATCGAAGGCTTCAATGTGTTTGTCTCCCAACAGGGAGTTTCGGCCCTCGGTGTCAACGCCATTCCCACCGGAGCTCTGTTAAACGGCATGGCGGGTCCGGGCGACATTACTACGGCCAGTGTGCAGTTCACATCCGGAGTGAACTAGAGTATTGCGGGCCCGGTTTTGCCGAGCGGCGGAGGCGTCCGCTGCGATTCGCCGCTGAACACGGCGCCGAACAACAAGCCATGTGCCATCACCGCGGTCGATCCGAATCTGCGGCGGCCCTACGCGCCCTCGTGGAACCTGAGCCTGCAGCATGCCTTCTCTAATGAGCTGTCGCTTCAGGTCGCCTATGTCGGCAGCCATGGCACCGGGCTGATCGGCCTGAATAACATCAACGCTCCGGCGCCCGGGTCCGGGTGGTTGACCGGCCCCGGATGCAAGACCCCCTACACTAGCGCGCAGATCGGGTCCGCATCGAGCGCTACCTGCGAGAACCTCAACCGGCCCTACTTCAGCAAGTTCCCGTATTTGTCTGACATCAACAGGATTTCCAACCAGGATTTCAGCAACTACAACGGATTGCAGGTCACTTTAACCGAGCGGCCGTGGCATGGTCTGTCCTACCTGCTCGGTTATACCTGGGCACACGCTTTGGACGAGGCCGGCGGCGACTGGAATGGTGCCGCGCTTCCGTCCAACCTGTTCAACGTAAGATCGGACTATGGCAATAGCATCGACGACGTCCGCCATCGCATGACCTTGTCGGTGAGTTATGCCCTGCCCCAAAAGAAGAGCTTTGCCCAGTTACTCCAGGGCTGGAAGCTGAACTCGGTCGCGAATATCCAAAGCGCGTTGCCCTGGAGTGTCACCGACACCACCGACGACATCAGCGGTGTTGGTGGAAAGACCGATAAGTGGAACTTTTACGGCAATCCGACCGCATTTAATGGCCTCGGCTACGCGGCCGTGCCTTTTTACCCCGGTATGAGCAATACCAGTTGTGTGGCCCAGGCGGCCGCCTTGGACTCAAGCTTCACTCCGCTCTATCCCGGCTACACGCACTCCGCCAGCCTGACAAAATACGGGTGCTGGATGGCGAACGGTGCGATGCTGCTCCCGCCGGCGATCGGCACCTATGGGAACATGGCGCGCAACCTTTTCCGCGGCCGGGGACTCAAGCTGCTCGATATGTCTCTCACCAAGGATATGAAGCTGTCCGAACGGCTCGACGGCCAGTTCCGCCTCGAGGTCTTCAACATCCTCAACAAGACGCAATATACACCGGCCGTCAACGGCAATCCCGCCAGCCGGGCGAACCCTCTGCTGGGCAGCTCGCGAGCCACGCCGGACGTGCAAATTTCGAATCCCGAAGTTGGCAGCGGCGCAGCCAGGTCGATCCAACTCGGTTTTAAGCTGGCATTCTGATCGCCGGCGAGGAACCATCCTGTAGGTTGACAAGATTGTTGACAATTCGTGCCACAATTTTTGCGCTGCGCCCTTTTTTGAGACAATCTGAATTTTGACATCTGCTGTTCGCTGCAAGTGACTTCCTTCTGCAACCAAGTAGGCCTCACCATACTCCGCGACATCCGGAGCAACGCGTTTAGCCGCACTTCACCGAGTAGGGCTGAAACAGAATACCTATATTGAATATGGACGGCTGCCGAAGTGAGGCCATACCCAGGGGTCTCGATATCCTCGTCGTCAATCACCACCAGCCGCCCTCGCTCCGGCGGAGCAACTTGACGGGATCCAATCAATTGCTCACAATGCAGCTCAAGGTGCGGCTCGAGGGTGTCCGATCGAACCGCACCGTAATCGGAGCCATGGTGGCAACTACCTAGGGAGACCAAAGCACATGCAAGCCCTCGTGGCCGATCCGTCGCACCCTCGGAGCGCAGCCGGGCCTCCGGGCCGGCCTGGGAGCGGACGGAGCACCAGTATCGGCCCCGATCAACTTGTGGTTCGTTCGCGAAAGTGGGGGGTCATTCGAAAGCGACCGGCTGAAACGGGCCTAGGCGGCATGCGCGTCCATGAACGACTTCTCATCCGCCGACGGCCCGTACATCCCCGGAATCTTCACCTCGTTCAGACGGAGAAAAACACCCAGCTGTGCACGGTGGTGGATCAGGTGGTTCATGATCACACTGCGCATGACCGCGGAGCGCGGCATAGAGATCACCGTCGTCCCGCCAACCTTGAAAGTCCATATCTTCTGCCAGTCGTCGTCAGAGGCCGCGCTGATCCTCTGGCGCGCCTCGGCTACGCCTTGGTCGAAGGCTTGGAGCAGCTCGGCCCGCGACTCTAGGATCACGGGTTTCGACCCAGGTTCCATGTCCAGAACTTCCTGGTCCAGTGTGAACTTCGTCCACGACGGTACCTGTGCCACGTGACTGGCGAGCCGAGCGAGACTCATCGACCTCGGGTGAGGTTGATAGTCGAGCTTGCCATCCGGGATACACTCCAAGAGGCGGCGAGTGTTCTTCATCTCTTCGTCAAATTCCGGCAATAGTGATTGACTGAACGGCATTGGTTCTCCTCTCTCCAGGAGAAACGATAACAGCTATTGAGGACAGCTTCGGTCCTCAATTCATGGGACGATAGAGAAAATGCTGGACACCTCCGCCCGCTTGCTTCGATTGCTTTCCCTTTTTCAAGCCCAGCGGTATTGGTCCGGCTCCGAACTCTCCGAGCGGCTGGAGGTGACTGCGCGCACACTACGCCGTGATGTCGATAAGCTGCGCAGCCTGGGCTATCCGGTAAACTCCACATCAGGCATTGCCGGCGGCTACCAGCTTGGTGCAGGTGCCACACTTCCGCCCCTGCTCCTCGATGACGACGAAGCGGTGGCGGTCGCCGTCGGGTTGCGAACAGCGGCGAGCGGCACGGTGACCGGAATTGAAGAGGCCTCCGTGCGCGCTCTCTCCAAACTGCAGCAGGTGCTTCCGGCGCGGCTCTGTCGACGAGTCTCGGCACTACAATCCTTCATCCAACCGCTGGCCCACGGCGGACCGACCGTGGACGCGGAGATCCTGGCGGTGATCGCCGGTGCCTGCCGCGATTGCGAAAAACTGCGATTCGGGTATCACAGCCGGGATGGAACCGCGAGCGACCGGGAGGTGGAACCTCACCGGCTCGTCCATACCGGGCGACGGTGGTACCTGGCGGCATGGGACGTGGATCGCAACGCCTGGCGGACCTTCCGAGTCGATCGGATCGATGAGCGGCCCACGACCGGCCTGCGGTTCGCGCCGCGCAAGCCTCCCGATGGTGACTTCGCTGCGTTCGTCTCACGAAGCGTCTCCTCGGCGCCCTACGCGCACCATGCCGAGGTGATTTTGCACGCCTCGGTTGAGAGAGCGAGCGAACGGATTCCCCCCGCTGCGGGAAAGTTGGTGGCCGTCGACGAGGGCAGCTGCCTGCTCGAGACGGGAGCCTCCTCGCTCGATACCCTCTCGGTCTACTTGGCGCTGATCGGTTTCGAATTCGAAGTTAGAAAGCCCCCGGAGCTGATCGAGCACATCCGTTCCCTGGCCGAAAGGTTCGACCGTGCTGCTCGATAGAAGACTCGCCGGGGTGGAGTCGTGCTTCTTGGGTGGATGCGCTGGCCGGCCCATGGGCAGCGATCAGGCGCTTGAAAGTTTTCATCGTTTCCCGATTCGCGCGCCGGGACACCAGGCTCCCCTAAGAATCTGCGCGTTACGGTAGTTGGCACTGGCCTAGACTGGTCCATCGGCGTTCTGCCACTGTTATCGCTCGGTTCAGGGTCGACGTCATTTTCCGCCAGGAAGCGAAGGCTCGCGTTCCGGCCCCTGAGCGCGGCGGCGAGTGGTCTGGCCCTTGGCAGCTCGCCGATGGATGTCGGCGCCCGCTTGGAGCAGGATTTTGAGCGCTTCGCCGACCTCTTCGTCGGCTTGGTAGCAGCCGCGGGTCGGGTTGTTGGCGTGCCCCATGCCGCCAGGATCATCAGCGGGGTGACTTGGTACGCGTTGGGAAGTTCCACCACGCGTGATGTTCTCAACCGGATCACAAACGGATCATCGCGGCCCGCGATTAGGCCGCGGCCACATCAGGGCCGACAGGCCTTGAAGCGCTCCGTAGCGCTCACATTGGTCCTTCTGTCCGGGAGCAGCTTGGCCGCGTCCACCTTGCCGGTGCGCGACGAGCGTCAACGCTGCCTCTACTTCGGCATGGGCCGAATCCGGATCGGCTCCGGTCCTTCCAGACTCAACCGCCCCCGATGGTGGCGCGGGTGCGATATTATGAACGAATTGCCGCACATTGCCGGGTGAGGAGGACCAGATTTTAGTCCGCCTCGATGCGCGGCATATGCCAATGACATCATCGGCCGCTGACATAGCAGATTCTGATTCAACAGCGCGATGCCTATCGCGGACCGAAGCTCTTCCGATTCTAAGCGACGCTCTCACCCGTACGATGCCCCCTTCGAATGGTACAGGGAATATTGGTTTTAAGACGGATTTCGAAAGGTCACGAGCAGGGCTGGCACGGACGATCGCTGCTTGTATCGGCTGGAAAGGAAGCTATGTGTGGACGATACGGCGGAAATGTAGTTTCGGCGGCTAACGCTTTGAAG
>JAGWQP010000091.1 GCA_028876805.1 Acidobacteriota bacterium
GTACTTGGCTCACTCTAGGTTCTTGAGCCTCCGGAAGGTGACAGCGCCCAGTTTTGCGGGCTGACGCCGGCTCGTTCGCAAGTGCGCGCCGGGCCTTCCATCGGATCACGTGCTTGACGATCGCCCCGCGGGAACCCGCGAGCCGGCCGAGTCACGTCATTTTCGTTAGGGTTAGGCGTTAGGCCTGCCCTCGGAATCGGGAAGGATCGCCCACGGTGGTCCAAGGCCCTCGAGCCCGGCCCGAAGCAGGGCTATCTACCTTGCGTGGGATTCGGTGACGATTCTTGACACGTCCGGGTGTCTGTAATGACTTCAAGGATTTGGCAGAACGAAGACTTCCCCTCGACAAGGCACTCGCCGCCTCGGCAGTGGAACCGAATGAAAAGATGGGGTGGCAAAACCCCCAGCTTCGCCGCATCGGCCGAGCGCGATCAGCGTTCGTGGACGTCTTCGAGATAGGTGTAGCCGTGGAGGCCTTCCTCGTAGAAGCGGAGGAGGTTGCCGCTTTCCTCGTAGGTCATGCGGGATTCGCGAAGCGCCGTTTCCACGTCGCGGCGAAGCTTGGTAATCAGCGATTCAGAGGAGAACTGAACGTAGTTCAATACCTCGCGAACCGTATCCCCCTTGATCACTGAATCCAGGATCACCTCCCCTGCCGGGCTGAGCCGCACGTGCACAGCGTTGGTGTCGCCGAACAGGTTGTGCAAGTCGCCCAGGATCTCCTGGTAGGCGCCCAGCAGGAACGCGCCCAGATAGTAGTCGCCGCCGTGAAAGGGGTGGAGGGCAAGCGTTCGTTTCACGTCCCGGCGATCGATGAACGCGTCCACTTTGCCGTCCGAATCGCAGGTGATGTCGCCCAACACGGCGTGACGGGTCGGCTCCTCCTCCAGGCGATGGATAGGCATCAGGGGAAAAAGCTGCTTGATGGCCCAGCTGTCGGGCATGCTCTGGAACAGGGAGAAGTTGCAAAAGTAGGTGTCGGAGAGCATGGCCTCGATGCCTTCCAGCTCCTCCGGAAAGTAATCGAGCTCGCGCGCTTGCTTCTGGATTTTTCGCGAAATCGACCAGTAGAGGTTTTCGGCGATGCAGCGCTGTTCGAGCGGCAGGTAGCCGAGGCTGAACAGATTGAGCGCCTGGTCGAGCGCCTGCTGGGCGTCGTGGTAGCTCTCCAGCATATTCTTGGCGTTGAGGTTTCGGTGCGTTTCTAGCAGGTCGATCAAAGGCTGCTCGGCGTCCGCGGGAAGCTCCGAAGGCACGTCGGCTTCGCCCATTCCAGCGACTCCCAGAACATTGAACACGAGCACACTGTGATAGGCTGCAATCGCGCGGCCGCTCTCGGTGACGATGGTGGGGTGCTGCACTCCGACTTCGTCGCAGACATTCTGGACGTGGTAGATGATGTCGTTCGCGTATTCCTGCAAGGTGTAGTTCACGCTCGACTCAAAATCCGTCTGCGAGCCGTCGTAGTCGATGCCCAGGCCGCCTCCGACGTCGAGGTACCGGAGGCCGGCGCCGGCGCGCGCCAGGTCCACGTACACTCGCACGGACTCGTTTACGGCCGCCTTGATCTGCCGGATGTTGGTAATCTGGCTGCCCAAGTGGAAGTGGAGCAGGTTGCAGCAGTCGGCCAGGCCGAGGTCTTTGAGCTCCTGCAGGGCGCGCATGGCCTCGGTGGCGGAAAGGCCGAACTTCGAGCGGTAGCCGCCGGATGACTTCCATTTTCCTGAGCCGCGGCTGGCCAGCTTGACACGCAGTCCGATGGACGGGCGTACGCCGACGCGCGCGCTGTACTTCAGGATCAGATGGAGTTCGGTGTACTTCTCGACCACCGGGATGATCTGGCGCCCCATCTTCTGCGCCAGCATCGCCATCTCGATGTACTCATCGTCTTTGAAACCGTTGCAGACGATCGGCGTGTCGTTGTCGGCCAGGGCCATGACCGCCATCAACTCGGGCTTCGAGCCAGCTTCCAGGCCGAAGTGGTACGGTTTGCCGAATTCCAGGACTTCTTCGACCACTTGCCGCTGCTGGTTGACCTTGATGGGATAGACGCAGCAGTAGCCGCCCTGGTAGCGGTGTTCGGCGATGGCCGTCTGGAATGCGGTGTGGAGTTCGCCGAGACGGTGCTTGAGGATGTCGGCAAACCGGACGAGAATCGGCAGGTTGATGCCGCGCAGGACCAAAGTGTCGACAAGCTCTTTGAGATCAATCGAGCGCGCGGGGTCCTTTTCGGGGTGCACGCGCACGTGCCCGGTCTCGCTTACGGAAAAATAACCCTTGCCCCAGCTGGACACATCGTAGAAGTCACTCGCTACCCGCGGTGTCCAGCGTTCCGTCGGCTCGATGACCATCGAGCCCTTACGCCCGTTCCTTTCCAACTTCTGATTCTCCCCTACCACACAGTGTCCGCCGAAAGTCGTGGTGAGGCAAGAAGAAATCAAACTGCTCATCACTCGGCGAGCGCCCTGTGGGACAGGCGATCCACCCCCGGGTTGCGCCACCCCCGGCCGAGAACAAAAACGGACAGCCTCCCCCCTTCCCTTTAAGCCTTTTCTGCAACCGTTCGACCCGAAACTGCATCCATTGAGTGTCCAATCTTGACTAAGAAGTACAGATTAGCTAGGGTAGTGATAGGACAGCAGTTAACAGGAGCGAGCGGTGAGCAGTCCAGACACAATCGAGAGCCTTGCAACTCAAGAATACAAATGGGGGTTTGTCACCGACATTGAGGCCGATGCCATCCCGCGCGGCCTGAACGAGGACATCATCCGGCTCATCTCATCGAAAAAGAGGGAGCCGGAGTGGATGCTGGAATGGCGTCTGAAGGCGTACCGCCACTGGCTGACGATGAAGGAGCCGACCTGGGCGAATGTGCACTACCCGCCGATCGATTATCAGGGCATCATCTATTACGCCGCTCCCAAGTCGAAAAAGGACGCGCCGAAGAGCCTGGACGAGGTCGATCCGGAGCTGCTCAAGACCTACGAAAAGCTCGGCATCCCGCTCAAGGAGCAGGAACTGCTGGCGGGAGTCGCGGTGGACGCGGTGTTTGACAGCGTTTCGGTCGCCACCACCTTCAAAGAAAAGCTGAAGGGGATGGGAGTCATCTTCTGCTCTTTTTCAGAGGCCGTCCAGGAACATCCGGAGCTGGTGAAGAAGTACCTCGGGTCGGTGGTGCCTTCGTCGGACAATTTCTTCGCGGCGCTGAACTCGGCGGTTTTTAGCGACGGTTCGTTCTGCTACGTGCCGAAGGGCGTTCGCTGCCCGATGGAGCTTTCGACCTATTTCCGCATTAACGCGAAAGACACCGGACAATTCGAGCGGACCCTGATTGTGGCGGACCAAGGCGCGTACGTCAGCTACTTGGAAGGCTGCACGGCGCCGATGCGCGACACCAACCAGCTGCACGCTGCAGTGGTGGAACTGGTGGCGTTGGATAACGCTCAGATCAAGTACTCGACCGTGCAGAACTGGTATCCGGGCGACAAGGAAGGCAAGGGCGGCATTTACAACTTCGTGACCAAACGCGGGGCATGCCGGGGCGCGCATTCCAAGATCTCGTGGACGCAAGTCGAGACCGGCTCGGCGATTACGTGGAAATATCCGAGTTGCCTGCTCATGGGCGAGAGCTCGGTGGGTGAGTTCTACTCGGTGGCCGTCACCAACAACTACCAGCAGGCCGATACCGGCACGAAGATGATCCACATCGGGAAGAACACCAAAAGCACAATTGTCTCCAAGGGCATTTCAGCCGGACACGGGCAGAACACGTACCGCGGCGGGGTCAAGATTCTAAAGTCGGCGGCCGGGGCGCGCAACTATTCGCAGTGCGATTCAATGCTGATGGGCGACCAGTGCGGCGCGCATACGTTCCCGTACCTGGAGGTAAAGAACACGTCTTCGCAGGTGGAGCACGAGGCGTCGACGTCGAAGATCGGCGAGGAGCAGATTTTCTACTGCCGGCAGCGCGGCATTTCCACCGAGGACGCGGTCTCGATGATCGTGCACGGCTTCTGCAAGGAAGTGTTTAAGGAATTGCCCATGGAATTCGCCGTCGAAGCACAGAAGCTGCTCGGCATCAGCCTGGAAGGAAGCGTTGGATAGGATGGCATTGTTAGAAGTCAAAGATCTGCACGCAACCGTCGGTGAACGCGAAATCCTGAAAGGCATCGACCTTGCGGTGAATGCGGGACAAGTCCACGCCATCATGGGGCCGAACGGTTCGGGCAAGAGTACGCTGGCGGGAGTGCTGGCGGGCCGTGAGATCTATCACGTGACGGCCGGCCAAGTCCTCTACGACGGTACGGATCTGCTGGAAATGGCGCCGGAGGAGCGGGCGCGCCAAGGCATCTTCCTCGCGTTTCAGTATCCTGTGGAGATTCCGGGCGTCAGTAACATGTATTTTCTCAAGGCGGCGCTGAACACCATCCGCAAAAATCGCGGTCTGCCGGAACTCGACGCTATGGATTTCCTGAACCTGGTTCGGGAAAAGATGAAACTCTTGGACATGGAGCAGGCATTGCTCAACCGGTCGGTGAACACCGGCTTCTCCGGCGGCGAGAAAAAGCGCAACGAGATTTTTCAGATGGCCGTGCTGGAGCCGCGTCTGGCGATCCTTGACGAGACAGATTCGGGGTTGGACATTGACGCGCTGCGCACCGTGGCCGGCGGTGTGAACGCTTTGCGCAACTCGGAGCGCGCCATGGTCGTGGTGACGCACTACCAGCGGTTGCTGAACTATATCGTGCCGGACTTCGTGCATGTCTTGTCCGACGGCCGGATCGTGAAATCGGGCGGCAAAGAACTGGCCTTCGAGCTCGAACAGAGGGGCTACGCCGGGCTCGGGATCGCGGACGAAGAGGAGGCGGTGGGCAAGCCATGACGGCGGTATCGGAACAGACTGGCGCCTGGCTGGCCTGCTTCAACACACAGCAGCCTGCCGCGGCCTGGCTACAGTCGTTGCGTGAGGCGGCGTTTCAACGCTTTGCGGA
>JAGWQP010000092.1 GCA_028876805.1 Acidobacteriota bacterium
GCCAGAACTGCAATAGGTTCCGGGAGATGGGATCGGTAACCTGAGCCCGCTCGGCGTCGGTAGGAACGCGCGTGGTGCTGACGGTCGGCGCCACCTGGCGGAATCCTTCATAGGAGCCAAAGACAAAGGTCTTGTCATGCTTGATCGGGCCGCCCAGCGTACCACCGAATTGATTGCGGTGGAGCGGGTTCTTCGGAGCGCGGTTCCGGTTGGTGAAGAAATCGGCAGCGTCCAAATCGGAGTTGCGAAGATATTCGAAGGCTGAACCGTGAATCTGGTTGGTCCCGCTCTTGGTCACTACGTTGACCTCGCCGCCCGTTCCGCGGCCAAACTCGGCCGACGCGACGCTGGTCTGGACCGAGAACTCCTGGATCGCGTCGGTAATCCGGAAGTTGTTGAGCGCGCCATCGACTTGCGTGTCCATATTGCTGACGCCGTCCCACAAATAAATGTTCGACTGCGAACGCGCGCCGGCCACGTTGAAGCTCAGGACTTGCGTGCCCGCCGCGGTCGGAACCACTCCGGGCGTTACTAGCGCGAGGTCCAGAACCTGCCGCGCATTGAGCGGCATGTTGGCGATGTCCTGGCTGTTGACGACACTGCTCAGTGTGCTCTTGTCGTTTTCAAGCAGCGGCGCCACCGCCGCCACCTGCACAGATTCCGTCACACTTCCGACTTCGAGTGACAGATCCACGTGGGTGATCTGATCTACCTGCACCAGGACCGAAGGAACGCTGATCTGCCGGAAGCCTTGTGTCTCGGCAACCAGCCCGTAGGTCGCCGGCGCCAGTTGCAGGAACTGAAACTCACCATTGGCATTGGTTGTGGTTTCGAGTTTGGCGTTGGTCGATGTGTTCGTCAGCGTCACTTTCACGCCTGGCACGAACGCTCCGGAAGGGTCCTTGACGGTACCGGCGACACTCCCGACAGGAGACCCCAGCAGCGAACCCCCCAACCATAACCCCAACGCGACCAGCACTACGTATTTCGGAATAGATGTCGTCATGGCGTAGACCTCGAAGCGAAAGTACGGAGCAGGGTCCCAATCCCATTTGCTCCGATTACGGTGAACCAAGCCCCACGAACTTGGGAGAACTTGCGAGAATTATACACCACTACGCAGAGGATAAAAGAATTTTCAGTGTAAAAATTCGGGGTGAAACCCGCGGTGAAGTTACGGAGTAGGTCCCAATCCCATTGCTCCGATTACGGAGAACCAAGCCCGCCAATCTGGGAGAACTGGCGAGAATTAGACACCACTTTAAGGAGGATAGAAGCATTTTTGGTGTAAAATTCGCGCAGGACCGCCGGCTTAGGGCTGATGTCCGCCCGCTCACGCCGGGGCGATGGCAATTTCCATTTCGCGAAATGCAATCTTGGCGCCAAGAGCGCCCTGCCTGAGGATCCTAACGGGTGCGGTAAGCGATACGGGCGGTAAGCGATACGGGAGGGTGTATTTGACGGACGGAAGCAAGGCGATTCGGCTTCCGAGAGCAACGCCCTATAGGGAGCCAATGGGCTTGGTGGAGTGACGGATTGTCGCTAGGGCCGGCGTTCACTCGATGGCGGAACGATTTCCTTGAGCCGAAGGAAGGCGCCGATGATGCCGTACATCTCGTTGTCGTGCGAGATGTTCCAATTCAAAAGGCCGAGCTTGCTCATTTCCCAACGCGCCCACTTCACCTTGGCGGCAGCGGCCACATCGGTCATCGAGAGGTAGACCGGATCGCAATAGTCGAATGACGCCTGGAGCGCGGCCATCAGCTCGGCCTTTGACGTTTTCGCGGCCGCGTTCGCTGTCACCGATTCGCCCTTGACTACGGCGCACATCCGCAGTTGGGCGTCGGCAATATGAGCGATCATCTCGCCGAACGTGCGCACTTCTGAAACCGTCCGGAACGAATAGTAGGCTTCGGGCATCTTCTCCGCGGCCCTTAGCAGAATGGGCTTGATGAGCGCGTATGTCTGGCGGGCGTCATCACTGAACGGGTTGGTTTGGGCGTGGAGCCCCGCTCGCGCGAGAAACAATGCAACGGTAAGGATCCTCTGCCTGCCTTGCATGTGTTTGCTCCTGTCGGACTGTGCCAGAGTATACCAAGGGGGAGCACTTATGCGAATGACGTTCTGGTTACTCGGACTGGCTGGCCTTGCCTTCCTCTGCACGGCCCAGGCGCAACCACGTGGCTCCGAGCAACCGCTGCCGCCGCTGGTCGAATGCGGCTCGCACGACGACCTGGAGATTCTCTGCGGCACGCGCTCACCTGAGGATCTGGAGATGACGCCGGATGGCAAATTTCTCATCGTCAGTCAGTTTGTGAACGCCGCTCGGGGCGTCGGCGCCGGCCTGGTGCTGTTCGATCCCACAAACCAGACCTTCACTAAAATGGCGGTTACCTCTGAACCGCTCAAGGATTGGGGTGAACGGGCGTGTCCCGGACCGATTGGCGATCGGCTGGTGCCTCACGGCATCTCGCTCCTCAAGCGCAAGAACGGCAAGATCCAGCTCTACGTCGTCAATCACGGAGGCCGCGAGTCGATCGAAATGTTCGAATTGACGGAGGGCGCGGCAACCCCTGCGCTGGTGTGGCATGGCTGCGTCGTCTCCAAGCAAGCCTACAATGATGTGGCCGCACTGCCCAACGGCGGGTTTTTCGCGACTCACCCGACCGCCTTAGTGGCCGCGGGGGCGGACCTATTCAGCCTCAAGCAGAGCGGTTACGTCTCCCAGTGGGCGCCCGGAAAAAGCGAGATCGAGTTGGAGGGCACCAGAGCCGGGTATCCCAACGGCGTGGTGGCGGCCACCGATGGCCGCTACATCTACTTCAATGCCTGGACCGACATGGAAGTTCACAAGTATGATCTGAAGAAAAGGCAAGACGTCGAGGTCGTCAAACTCGACTTCATGCCCGACAACCTCACGTGGACCGAGAAAGGGCACCTGCTAGCCGCCGGCGTGAAGGGCGCGCGCGGCGATTGTCCGAGCGGAAGCGGCAACCCGTGCATCCAAGGCTTCGCAGTGGCCGAGATCGACCCCCCCAGCATGAAAGGGAAAGAGATTTTCGATTCGAAAGGGAAAGGCGCGCTGATCTCGGGCGTTTCGGTCGCCCTTCAGATGGGCGATGCCGTCTACGTCGGTGCTTTTCAGGGCGAGCGCCTGCTCAAGTTCCCCTGGAAAAAATAGCCGGCTTATGTCCGGCGGCACTTTGCCGGCACCCTTCGCATGCGCGGGTCGCACCTTCCTCGTCCCGTCACTCAAGTCTGGGGAATCCCAAAGAGCTATTGCTCCGCTGTGCCGTCGACGGGGTTTCTCTTGCTGTCGTCGCTGAAGGCGAAAATCTTGGCTTGATCGGTCCCAACGGCGCGGGAAAGACCACCACCATGGAATGTGTCAAGGGCATGCGCCCGCCTGACCGCGGCGTCATCTCGATCCTGGGCCTCGATCCTTTCCGCGACGTTGATCGCCTCCGGAACCGGATCGGCGTGCGGCTCAAGCAGGCTCCGAATCGAATGGCTGCCGGTACCCCGGTTTGGTTCTCAAGTGGCTCCGCTCACGGCAGCGGCTTTCCGTCCAGCTCGAAAGTCATCAGCTTCGGAAAAACGGTTTGCGCGGTGGCCGCCGGCGCCGGGGCACCGGGCTCGACGTTGCGCGCGACTACCAGACCAACGCCGCCCATCAGGGCGATGTACTGCTTGCCATCCAGCTCATAGGTGATGGGAGGACCCATGCCGCTGTGCAAGCCGGTCTCCAGGTCGAGGAGCTTCTCGCCCTTGTCGGCGCTGTAGGCCACCAGGTGCCCGTCGGGAATCACCTGGATGACCAGATTACCGGCCGTGGTCAGCGTGCCGCCGCCGATGGAGCCGCCGCCGGGCGTCTGCCAGCGGATCTGCTTCGCCACCGGATCGAGAGCCACCAGGACGTTGCGCGGCTGGCCTTCGGGAGGCGGTTCGGGCCCGATGGCGGGCGGTGGATCGAGCTTGGCGGGAGGGGGCGGTGCGAAACCGCCGTCCTTCGGCGGAGGCCCGCGGCGGACGCCCAGATTGCTCTGATTGGGCTTCCAGATGAACTCGGTATCGACCGCAAAATTCGAACTGCTCACCGTCGAAGTCGGAATGTACACGAGGCCCGTCGCCGCGTTGAACGACATCGGCGCCCAGTTGTGCGCGCCGCCCGGGCCGGGCGAGATTTGGATGGGCTCGGTCGCGTAATGCGCCTCCGGATTGACGAAGGGCCGGCCGGTGCGTTCGTCCAGGCCTTTGGCCCAAGTGATGCGGGCGAACGGAATTCCGGAAATAAACTGTCCGGTGAGGCGGTCGATCACATAGTAGAAGCCGTCCTTGTTGGCTTGCATCAGGACCTTGCGCGGCCGCCCGTTGATGGTCAGGTCGGCGAGCAGGAGCTGCTGCACGCTGTCGAAATCCCAGGAGTCGCCCGGAACCGGCTGGAAATACCACTTGAGTTCCCCGGTTTCGGGTTTGACGGCCAGAATGGAGCAGATGTAGAGGTTGTCCTTGCCTTTGGACTTGCGCAACTGTTCTGGCCAAGGCCCGCCGTTGCCGGTGCCGACATAGATGAGGTCGGCTTCGGGATCGTACGCCATGCCATCCCACACCGTGCCGCCACCGCCCAGCTTCCACCAATCGCCCGACCAGGTTTCGGCGGCGGCTTTGAGGGCCGGGTTTTCGAAGGGCTTGGAGGGATCGCCTGGAACGGTGTAAAACCGCCAGGCGAATTTGCCGGTGAGGGCGTCATAGGCGGCGAAGAAGCCGCGGACGGGGAGTTCCGAGCCGCTCACCCCGATTATGACTTTGCCTTTGGCGATGCGCGGCGCCATGGTAATGGTGTAGTTTTCCTGGGCATAGGAGACTCGGGACTCCCAAACCGGCCTTCCGGTGTCGGCCTCGAGAGCGATGAGGCGGCCGTCGATCGTGGGGGCAATGACCAGGCCCTGATAGAGGGCCACGCCGCGCTGGACGACGCCGCAGCAGATTTTGGGCCGGACCTTCTCCTGATTCACTTCCGGGTCCCAGCGCCATTTTTCCTTGCCAGTGCGGGCGTCCACGGCGAAGGCAATGCTCCAGTTGGTGATGCCATAGAGAGTGCCGTTTGAGAACAGCGGCGTGGCCTCCTGACCGCCGCCTCCGTGGCCCACGTCGTAGGACCAGGCGAGACCCAGGCGGGCCACGTTGGCCGCATTGATCTGCTGGGCCGGGCTGTAGCGGGTTTCCGCTGGCGTGAAGCCATAGGTGAGCCATTCGTTGCTCTGTTTGGCGGCGTTTCTCAATCGAGCGTCGTCGACAGGGCGCGGCGTCTGCGCGCTGGCGCCGGGCGGCGAGGCAATGGCGATGGCCATCAGGACGGCGGGCAGGATCTTGGACACGTTTCTCCTCCAGCAACGAACCCTGATTCTACCCCGGTTGGAGCGCGGGGAGTGATATGCTGATGCGGAATGCGGACTCGGAAGGAGGGGTCTGGCGATGCGATCAAAATCCGTTTGGACGGCCGTATTGGCCCTGTTCGTGAGCGCAGCCGCGCCTTGGGCGCAGGTTCAAAAGCAGGCGACGGCGTGGCGTGGGGCGGGGGCGACGCCGTGCGTGGGGTCCGATGGCGGCGTCTATCGATGCCGTCCTGAGGCGGGCGTGGTCGCCATCCACGCCGCACGGCTCTTTGACAGTAAGGCCGGCCGGATGCTGACCAAGCAGGTGGTACTGCTTTCCGGCGAACGGATCACCCAGGTCGGAGCGGACGGTCAAGTCAAGATTCCCTCCGGCGCGCGAGTGATCGATTTGGGCGGAGCGACTCTGCTTCCCGGCTTGATTGACGCGCATACGCACATGTTCAACCAGCGCAAACCGAACGGGAAGACGGAAGACTATATGCTGATCGCCGCCGAAAACGCGCTCGCGGACCTGCGGGCCGGCTTCACGGCGGCGCGGGACATGAGCTCGCACGGCAACGGTTACGGCGACGTGGCCATCCGCAACGCCGTCAACGAGGGGCGCATCGAGGGACCGCGGTACCAGGTTTCGACGCTGGGCATTGTCTGGGGTGCCAAGCCCCCGGACCCGGCACACCCGGACAACCCGCTGGCGAGCACCGTGGTTCGCTCCGTCGAGGACGCGCGCGCCGCAGTCCAGGAGCAGGTGGCGCATGGCGCGGATTGGATCAAGCTGTTTCCGGCGGGCGCGTACTCGTTTTCACCGACCGGACAGGATCAATACGAAATGACCTATCCGCTGCCCGTGCTCCAGGCACTGATCGACGAGACGCATCGGGCGGGAAAGAAGGCCGGCTGCCACAACTATGGAGGCGAAGGGTTGAGGAACGCGATCCTCGCCGGCTGCGACACGATCGAGCACGGATTCGGGTTGAATCAGGAGATGATCCACATGATGGTGGCCAAGCACCTTTATTTCGATCCGACCATCGTCCGCTACACCGAGCCGTACATGGATGACAATGACGCCAAGAACACCGGCGGCAAGTACCGGATCATTCCCATCTTTGAAAGGGCCGCGCGGATGGCGGCTGCGACCCCGGGAATCAAGGTGATGATGGGCAGCGGTGTTGATGGCGCGACCTTTCCACACGGAACGCAAGCGCTCGAGTTTGAAGCGCTGGTAAAGCTGGCGGGGCTGACGCCGGCCCAAGCCATCCAGTCCGGAACCACCATCAACGCCGAAGTGCTGGGATGGCAGAACGAGCTCGGATCCATCGAGAAAGGCAAATACGCCGATCTGGTTGCCGTCTCCGGCGACCCGCTGGCGGATATCACCGAATTAGAGCGTGTGCAGTTCGTGATGAAGGGCGGACGGGTGATCCGCAACGAGCTCGCCGAGCGCCGTCCGCGGTCCGAGGCGACCGGAGCGGCGCGTTGAGAACCAAGGCGGTTTTCCGGGCGCTCCATACGTGATTTCGCCGTCAGATCAGAGGTTGGAACCAGTCGAATTTCGGGCCGGGTTCAGCCCGCCCCACTCGAAGCGCTCGGAGTCCTACCGGTTGCTCGAACCATCGCGGACGGTTAGCGCTAGCGGGAGAGATGCACACTCAGGAAGGACAGAATTTGCCGGACGATCTCGCGAGTGGTTTCGCTGTCGTCGAACAGGTCAAACGCGTGGGGGCCGGTCGCGTGATTGACGAAGGTGATCGGAAGGTTGCGGGCAAGCGCCTGGGCTAAGAACTGATCCATGGTTTGGTTGAGGTGAGGAAGCTGGTCCTGGCCGGCTCGCACGACGAACAGAGGCGTATCGGCCGGAAGATCAGCGACGGACCTGCCGGCCGAGGGATTGGCAAACCCATAGGCTCTGGCCGCTTCTCTGACGCCGCCAGACCCGTCGGGATCGAGCGTGTAGCCATAGCAGAAGACGGCACAGCGAAACGCGGCCTGTTCGATCAGAAGCGACAACGCCAACGGCACATTGCCCGAGCAGGCCCACAGGGCGATGCGGCTTGGGTCGATGCCGAGCGAATCGGCGTTGTGACGAATGTGCCGGACAAGAGCGGCCAAATCGCTGGCGGGTTCGGTGGCCGAGTACGTGATCCCCACGAGACCCGACGCGGCCGTCAATTTTCCCCAGCTGATGTACGACTCCCACTCTTTGAGTTTAGATCCGAGCATCGCCTCGATTCCCACATCCGAATATCCGGATACAAAAATGACTCCGGGCCGGCCTAAGCCACTCGGCAAGCCGGGCGGAAGGTAGAGGTCCATGGTCAGGATACCGGTGCTCGTTGTTCGGTAGGGTACGTCGCGGCGGACGGTCACGGCGTCCATACCAGGGATCTGGCAGAGCACCGGCTTGCGGGTAATCTCGGCTCGTGGAGGCGGTTGGCTCACGCGCTTTCTGGCTTGGCTGTTGCGGTGGACGACGAGCCCCGGGACAGGGATTTCTCGAGTATTTGCCTTACCGCGTTCACCATGGTTTGAACCTCGGCGCCTCGCGAGACCGGGCCGTGACCGGTTACCACGATCGGCGGCCGCAGCGCTTCTATCCGTTCGAGCGAGTCGAGCCAGATCTGCCAATCGGCAGCTCGACCCGCATCCAGGTTCGGAAGGTATTCACGAGTCAGACAGTCGCCTGTAAACAAAACGCCATCTTCGGGTAGCCACACGGAAAGATTGGTTGGAGTATGGCCGGGCGTCAGTAGGATCTGGGCCGAACATCCGCCCAGCTCGAAGCGGGTATCTTCACAAATCGAGCGGTTCGGGTTCGACAGACGGGTTCGATGAAAAAATGCTCTGGCTTCTCCCCTGGCCCGGCGCGCGGCGTTGGGGATGGCCGCGTTGAACTCGGCGATCTCATCTCGAAACTCGGCGGGTGTCCGAGCGATGCCAGCGTGGCCCCACACCTCGATATCTCTTTCGCGAAAGAAGCTATTGCCACCGATGTGATCGAAGTGCTTTTCGGTGTTGATGACACGGAGCGGATTTCCCGGCCGCGCAGCGGTAGCGTATCCATGGACGGTTTCA
>JAGWQP010000093.1 GCA_028876805.1 Acidobacteriota bacterium
GCAATGAATTGCCGCGATATTCCCCGCTTGTACGAACCTTTCACGAATTGATTTCAAAATTAGCATTTGAGGACGCCTGCTATTTGCAACGCCTTGCGGGCCGTTGTGCTGAGAGGAATGTTTCCCAAGTCGCCGGGGGCAAACCAGCGGAAGGGTGGGCGGGCGGTGGGAGCCGAAGCCTCCGCCACCGCGAACGTATAGTGGTGGTGTGTGATGGTGTGGCGAAACCGTCCCAGCCGGCGGCCCACGCGCGCGCGCGGTAACTGCTCGGGTGCGGGCAGTTCCCAGAAGCCCGCCATGCGCCGTGCGTCCGCCTCGCGCTGCCGGAGCAGTACTCTCTCGCCCTGCCGCACCACCAGCAGCAGGCTCTCAATCTCGACCGGCTCGGTTCGGCGGAGCTTCACCGGCAGCTGTTTGACGGTTCCTTCGGCGAAGGCGCGGCACGCCGTCGACAGCGGGCACAGCAGGCACAGCGGGTTCCTGGGCAGGCAGACCGTGGCGCCCAGCTCCATGATCGCCTGGTTGAAAACTCCTGGGCTGCGCGGGTCGAGCCATTTCCCGACCGCCTCGCGGAAGCGCTCGCGGGTGCGCGCCAACCCGATGTCGGCGGGGTCATTTTGCACCCGCGCCATCACGCGTAGCACATTGCCGTCCATCACCGCGTGCGGCAGGCCGAAGGCGATGCTGGCAATCGCTGCGGCCGTGTAATCGCCGACACCCGGCAGCGCGCGAATTGCTTCGTATTCGTTGGGGAACCCGCCGGCCGCGATAATCTTTTGCGCGGCGCGCCGCAGGCTGCGTGCCCGGTCGTAGTATCCCAGGCCGCTCCAGGCCGCCAGAACATCGGGCTCCGCCGCTGCCGCCAGTGCCTCGACGGTGGGAAAGCGTTCGAGGAAACGCTCGTAGTATGGGATCACGGTTTGCGCGCGCGTCTGTTGCAGCATGACCTCCGAAAGCCAGATGCGGTAAGGATCGCGCTGCCGGCGCCAGGGCAGGTCGCGATGCCCCTCTCGATACCACTCCAAAAGGAGTTCGGCGATGCGCGGCGGATTCATCCGATCGCTCCCATCCACTCGGCCACCACCGCCCAATCCTCGGGTCTCGCGTCCCAGGCTTTGTACTCGGAGTTGAGCCGGATTCCGACGTGCTCCCACTGAGGCGGACCGGTCTCGTTGTTTTCGCTGGTCGAGCGTTTCACAGTGTACGGCGCGGTCTCATCCAAGACCGCGAATCGCTCGATGAGCAGAATCGTGCCCAAATGCGAGCCGACCGGGTAGAACCGGAGATGGCCTCGGCAGGCATTACAATACTGATCCTCTCCTGTGTCGGTGAAGGCCCGTGGACGTTAATGGTCGATGGCTGCCGGCAGCGCTACCGGATAGTAGCCCGTGCGCGCGCGGATCTTGACGTTGGGCAGGTTCGCGATCTCCACTTTGATGTGCCGGAACACCTTCGGCTTGGCCTCTGGTTCTACGTCCGGAACGTAGCGCAGCACGTATTGCGTGGTGATGTCGCCCGCTAGATTGCCCACCGCCTTGATGATGTTGGAGGAGATTTCCGCCTCGTATCCGCCGGTTCCCACTTTGTACGCATAGCTGCCTTCATCCGAGGGCTGTGCGAAATAGGTGTTTGCTGACAGGTCCTTGTACAGCGTGTTGAGCGGATACTCCACGCGGCCTCCGGTCTCCTCGCTGAGACGCTCCAACACCGCCCGGTCGGGATTGTCGAATCCGTACGCCATGGTGCTAATGGCGTAAACCGTGACGAGATTGCGTTGCGCGATCTCGATCACCTCGTCGAGGGTTTTCTTGCTGGCGCTGTCGTGGCCGTCGCCCATCACCACGATCACCCGTCGCGGCTCGTAGGGCTCACCCTGCACCAACTCACGCCGTGTGCAGGCCATGTAGATGGCGTCGAACAGGGCCGCGCCGCCGCCCGGTTTCATGTTGCGAATCTTGTCGGTGATTTTGTCCGAATCCGTGGTCGTGTTCACCAGCAGTTCGGCGTTGCTGGCGTAGGAAATCAGATAACCCGAGTAGCGCGGCTCGCCCGGCAGCAGGTTCCACACCAGTTCCATAACGGCATCCTGATACCGCTTCCAGTGCAGCCGGGTGTTGTTGCTCATGTCCATCAGAAACCCGACCACGATGGGCTGCTTCTCGTTGTGACTGAAGAAGCGCAAACGCTGGGGGCGGCCTTCGTCCAGCACGCGAAAATCCTTGGCTGCGAGGTTGGAGACGAACTTGCCCTTGTCGTCGGTGACGGTGACGGGCAGAATCACCTCGTTGACTTGTACTTGGATCCGGGTGTTCGGCTCCTGCTCTTGCGGAATCGCCGGAGTCGATCCGAACCCGAAAAGGGTAACAGCGACAGCAACTCGGGTCAGCGAGGTCATGACGTTTGGTCCTATTCTAATCCTTCACCGCCACCACGTCCACCGCGAACCCGGCGTCGAGCGACGGCAGGCCTTCGAAAAGAAGCAGGCTCCCCGCCGGTGGCAGCGCCGCATCGAAGAACGCGGCTCGTACCCGCCGCACCTGATCCGCGATCTTCTGGGACAGGGGGTAGAATCGGGCGAAGGCCACGTCGCGGGGGGTCACACCGGCGCGTTCCAACTCCTTGTGAATGCGCTCGAACGCTAGGCGTGCGTCCTGATCCTCGTACCCGAACGAGACCTGGCCGCCGGTAAAGACCACGCGCGGCGCCCGCACCCTGGCGATCTGCGATTCACCAGGCACCGGCGCCAGTCCTTCGACGTTCAGCAATTGCAGCCGGCCGCTTCCGCCTTCCGGTAGCTCCGCCACCGCTTCACAGCCGGATACGGCTCGCAACGGCTCGCGCTGAGTCTGCACGAAGTTCACCGCAGCCCTGGGATAGGCCGCAGCTACTTGCTGGCGCGTCGGGTTCAGGCCGTCGAGCGCACTGACAAAGCAGGTAACGCGCAGCACCCGGCCCGCTTCGGTGCCGGCGGCTTTGGCCGCTTGGCGCAGGCCGGCCAGGGACTTTTCGGCCAGCGGAGACACCGGACTGAGCGGGTCTTCCGAAGTCGCCACCTGCGCCGAGAGCCACGCCAATCCCCCAGGGTGGAGCTCTTTGCGCCCGCCCGCCACTGCTTCCAAGACGACCTGCGCGCCCGTCAACGCCAGCCCGCCGGCCTGAATCAGACTGATCGCGGGTAATGGCTGACGACGCTCCGTGAAAGTCTCACTGACCAGATCGCGCACGCGACGCAGGTCTCCGGAGCCGGCCACGAAGGCCCGGATCTCAAGCACCGTGTCTGTCCCAGCCTGCCTTTCGAGGGCTTTCAAAGCGTCTCTAACTTGCTGGGAAAGAAGGCCCTTGGCGGAAAGGGGGGTAACGTAGAAGGAGAGCCGGCGCGTCTCGCCCACGACTACACTCGGCAGTTCTTTGGGGAGCTGGAGAACTTGGGTCTGTTCTTCCTTATCCGCCTTCTTGTCTCTGGCAGGCCACGCCACCATCGCGAGCCCGCCCATCCCCGCTGCCAGCCACAGCGCTCTGTGAATCCCCGAAATCTGAGCCACTTACCGCCCTTGAGAAAACAGCCGTTGCACCAGGAATTCTACCAAAAAGAGGCCCAGGGAGAGCAGAAGCCAGCCAATATGGTATGCTGTGGACGGTGGATCTGGAGCCTCTGAAAGATCGATCCGATTGGCCTCTCTACCGGCAGTTGTATGAGCAGATTGCGCAACAGATCCGTACTGGCCGGATGGTGCGAGGCATGCGCTTACCCGCCACCCGCGAATTGGCTGGCCAGCTTGGACTGAACCGCACCACCATCGCGGCCGCGTATGAAATGCTGGAAGCCGAGGGGTTGATCACCGGCCAAGTCGGCCGGGGCAGCTTTGTCAAGGCGCAACCCGAAGGCGGTCCGGGGGTTGACTGGAACTCTCTGCTCGAGCGGAGCGACTCGGCTTTGTCCGGCCACGCGCCCGCCGCCGGCAAGCAAGCCATCCGGTTCGGCATTTCCCAGCCCTCGCGCGACCTGTTCCCCCTGGACGAATTCCGTGCCGCTTGTGCAGCGGTTCTTGCGCGAGCCGACCTTGCGGACCTACTGCAATTGGGGTCTCCGAGTGGGTATGAGCCGCTTCGCCGCTACTTGCTTGAGGAAGCCCGCCGTCAAGGCGCGGCCGGAACGGGCGACGATCTCGTCATCACCAATGGCTGCCAACAGGCGCTCGACCTGATCGGGCGCGTGCTGCTGCGTCCCGGCGACCGAGTGGCCATCGAAGATCCAGTCTATCCGGGTCTGAAAAACCTGCTGTCGGGGATGGGTGCTCAACTGCTCGCGATCCCGGTGTTTAGCGACGGCGTCGACGTCGAATTCGCCGAGCGGCTGCTCAAGCGCGAGCGTCCGCGACTCGTGGTGGTGACGTCGAACTTCCAGAACCCCACCGGGGCCACGCTGCCGCTGGCTGCGCGGCGCGCTCTGCTGGCTGCGGTGCACGCTACTGGTGTGCCTGTGATCGAAAATGACCCGTACGGCGAATTGCGCTACCAAGGACACGCGGTCGCTTCGCTCAAGCAACTCGATCCGCGCGGAGGCACGGTGCTGCTGCGGAGCTTTTCTAAGGTGAGTTTTCCCGGTTTGCGAGTGGGTTGGGCGCTCGGTCCCAAGCCGCTGATGGAGCGGCTGCGCAACGCCAAGGAGGCGTCGGACCTGCACACCGATCAGCTTTCGCAGGCGGTGTTGCTGGAGTTCATGGAGTCAGGCCGGCTGGATGCGCATCGCGCCCGCATGCTGGCCGCGGGCGCGGAACGCCTAGCCGCCACTCTGGATGCGTGCCGCCGGTTCCTGCCGGCGGCGACGCGCTGGACCCGCCCGGAAGGCGGAATGAACGTGTGGGTGCGGCTTCCGGCGCCGCTCGACGCTGGCGATCTGCTGCCCCGCGCGCAGAAAGAAGGCGTGGCGTATCTGCCGGGGCGGTATTTTGAGGTTTCGCGGCGCCAGACCGGCGCCTTGCGGTTGAGTTTTGCGGACCTAGCCCCGGAGCAGATCCGGAGGGGCGTTGAGATCTTAGGGCGCATAGCGACCGAGGAAATCGACAGAGTCGATCAAGATCTGGAGCCCGCGCCCGCCATGGTATAGGAGAGTGAGCAATGTTTCATTTCGACAGCGAGCAATTTCGAGTGAAAGTGGGCTTGGCCGAGATGTTGAAAGGCGGCGTCATCATGGACGTCACCAACGCTGACCAGGCCAAGATTGCCGAAGACTCCGGCGCCTCGGCCGTCATGGCTCTCGAACGGGTGCCGGCCGACATCCGCAAAGAAGGCGGTGTGGCGCGCATGGCTTCCATCGCCAAGATCGAACAGATCATGCGCTCCGTCTCCATTCCCGTGATGGCCAAGGCGCGCATCGGCCACTTCATGGAAGCGCGCATCCTTGAAGCGCTGGGCGTGGATTACATCGACGAAAGCGAGGTGCTCACCCCGGCCGACGAGGAGCACCATATCGCTAAACATGATTTCAAGGTTCCGTTCGTGTGCGGCGCCCGTAACCTCGGAGAGGCTCTGCGGCGAGTCGCCGAAGGCGCGGCCATGATCCGCACTAAAGGCGAGGCCGGCTCCGGCAACATCGTGGAGGCCGTCCGCCACATCCGCACCATCGTCAACGAGATGAGAAAGCTCACCGTGCTCGGCAGAGAAGAGCTGGTTCACGAAGCCAAACAGCTCCTAGCGCCCCTCGAGTTGGTCGAGTGGGTGGCCGGGCACGGCAAGCTGCCCGTCCCCAACTTCTCGGCCGGAGGCATCGCCACGCCCGCTGATGCGGCGCTGGTGATGCAGTTGGGCGCGGAGGCGGTCTTTGTTGGTTCGGGTATTTTCAAATCCACCGATCCCTCCGCCCGCGCCGTGGCTATTGTACAAGCGGCCAAGAACTTTAACAACCCCGAAAAGCTCCTGGAGGCCAGCCGGTCGCTGGGAGACGCCATGCCCGGCCTCGACGTTGCGAAGATGCACGAGTCGGAGCTGCTGCAGACGCGGGGCTGGTAGACTGAGAGTTCCACGACAATGAAAAAGGTCGGTGTGCTGGCCTTGCAGGGCGATTTCGCGGCGCATGCGGCGGCCCTCGAACGCGCCGCCGCGGAAGCGGTTTTCGTGCGCGACGCCGAGCAACTCGACGGCATCGACGGCCTGGTGATTCCCGGCGGCGAAAGCACCACCATGCTCAAACTCATGCACTACGACGGACTTTTGGAACCGCTCGCTCGCTTCGGCCGCGAGAAACCCATCTTCGGCACCTGCGCCGGCGCGATCCTGCTGGCCAGCGAAGTATCGTGTCCCAGCCAGGAAAGCCTGGCGTTACTGGACATCGGTGTGGAACGCAACGGCTACGGCCGGCAGGTGGACAGCCGCGTTACCAGAATCGTACCGGAGGCCGAGTTCGTCGAGCGCACGGGCGCGGGGAAGCTCGAGGCCGTCTTCATCCGCGCGCCGATCATCCGCCGCGTGGGCCAGGGGGTAAACGTGCTCGCTCGATATCAGGGCGACCCCGTGTTGGTGGAGCAGGGACGTCATCTGGTTGCCACTTTCCATCCCGAACTCACGTCCGACTCGCGGGTGCATGCTTTGTTTCTGGAGAAACTGTGACGAAGCCCAAGCGGGTTCTGTTTGTGTGCATCGGCAACTCGTGCCGGAGCCAGATGGCGGAAGCGTTCGCCCGAGCCTACGGTCGCGACGTCGTGGCTCCCGCCAGCGCCGGCGTCTATCCGGCCAACGTCATCGCCCCCGACACGATGCGCGCGATGGCGGAGAGGCACGTGAACCTGAACGGGCAGTTTCCCAAGAGCATCGAGCAGGTGGATCGCTCGCAGTTCGACTTGATCATCGACATGAGCGAAGGGGAGATGGAGCCGGAGGGCCGAGCCCCAGTCCGGGTCTGGAACGTCCCCGACCCCATCATTATGGGTTACCAGGATCACTGCCAGGTGCGCAACCAGATCGAGCAACTGGTGCTGGATCTCGTCCAGGAGCTGCGCGGCAAAAAGCTGAAAACCGCCGGGCGGCTCTGAAACGGCGTCGGCGGTCGAGCTTTACGCTGCCAATGCCCGGATGAAGTCTCGCGCCTCGGCCAGTTCCTCCGGGCTGACGATATGCGGCCGCCCCTTATAGACTCGTAACCGCACCTCCGCCCCCAGTTCGCTCAACAGCCGAGCGGTCTCGCGCGTGCTGGCTTCCGGAATCCATTCGTCGCTATCGCTTCCTGTCACAAGCACGCGCAGGCCGGCCAGCAAGTCTGGCGGAAACGAGCGGACTTCCCCCGGCGCGCCGAAGATGCTGCCGGTGAAGACCACCAGCGCACCCGAGCGCCCGGGACGCCGCAAGGCATATTCCAGAGCGAGGCACGCACCCTGCGAGAAGCCGACTAAAAAGATCTGGCTGGGCCCCAGCCTGCCCCCTTCCCCGGCTTCGTCGACCACGCGGTCGATATGATCGATGGCTTGGGACAGGAACGGCTCGTTGACGGCGACGGGATCAAAAAAGCGGCCGGGATACCAGCTCCCGGTGTCCGCGGCGGGAGCCAGCCAGCGAATCCCCTCGAGCTGAAAACTGGAAGCGAGAACGACCTTCTCTTCCCGAGTGCGGTCCCGCCCATGAAGCAAAATGCCGGCCGACCGCGCCTTTCCGCGAGGCAGGCCGGCTTCGAGAAGAGGAGAGGACGCGGACGAGGCGTCGCGATCCACTGTTACTTGTCGCCACCTACGAAGGTGGCGTCACGTCGCGAGGGTCCTACGCCGGGCGCAGCCGTGCCTACGGCCACTGGGCCGTTGTATTCGGGTACGCGAATCGGCTCGAGCATGGCGACGATCTCCGCGCGCCGGGATTCGAACCAGGGCGGCAGTAGCAGCGAGCTGCCCAGCCTGTCGAACGGTTCGTCGCGGGCAAAGCCACCGTCGGCAGTAGCCGCGCATTCCACTAGAATCCCGCCCGGGCAGCGGCAATAGATCGAATGGAAGTAGTTGCGGTCCTTGATTTCCGAGCAGTCGGTGTAGCCGAGCTCGTCGTAGATGCCCTTCTGTTGGGCGAGCGCGTCATCGTCCGGCACGTTCAGCGCCACATGATGCGGCGTTCCTTCCCCGAAGATCCAGCTGCCCTGCGGCTTCTCCGGCTCGTGATGCAGAATGATGGTCTTCGCTGCGCCGCCGGAGGCGACCTCGAGGCGTGTATGCACCCCTTCAGCGCCGGTTTTGCGGAAACCGAGCGCGTCGACAAAGAACCGCTCCGTTTCGCTCGTCTCCCGCACCGACAGCACGGTACCGAAGAAACCCCGCACCGACACGTCCTTGGAAACCTCCGGAGTGTGCCAGCCTACACGCTTGTCGGACGAGTCTTCCAGGACTTCAAATTCCAGGCCGCTCGGATGCATGAAGCGGATGAACTTCTGGCCAAACCGCTCCTGGATGCCTTTGTTTTCGATCTTGTGCCGCTTCAAATGATCGAGCCAGAACGAAAGCGACCCCGTGGGCACTGTGTAGATGGTAGCCTGGATCTGGCCGGAACCTTTCCGGCCCTTCACCCGGCTATACGGGAATGTGGTCATGACCGAGCCAGGCTCTGCCTTGGCATTGGAATAGTACAAATGATAGTGAGCGTAGCGACCGTCAAACAGAATGGTCTGCTTGATCATGCGCTGACCGATTACTTGCGTAAAAAAATCGATGTCTGGTTGGGCAGCCCCCGCACAGGCGGTAACGTGGTGCAGCCCGGTGGCAGGATATTCCATCCCCACTCCTCCTGGGGCGAGATTATATCAAAACCGCACCCGGACACTCCTGAAGTAAATGCAACGTTTCCGCTGGACGCCGCCTCTCGGCGCGGAAAGATCACCAACGGCAACGTCGATTCATCCTATGGAACCGCCGCTTGCGCAATCACATCGTGGCAGTACAATAGCGGAGGACACCTCGGAGGGAAAGCAACGGATGGCCCGGTTCGTGATTGCGCCGCACATGCGGCTCCAAGAGTGGGTAGCTGAGGGAAAGGGTTATTTCGCGGCGGAAGGATTGGAGTACGAATTCCGCGACGAGATCCTCTCTAAAGATGGCAAGAAGCACGACCTCGGCCACAGGATCGGTGCTTATCAGACTTTTGAGAAGGGCCGCCAGACCGACGTCAGTTGCGCTTGCCATTGGACCGTGAACGTGGCCGCCTCCAATGGGCGCGGAAAGCTGTACGCGGACGCGTACTCGGTCTCACCGGCCGGGGTGTTCGTCCCGCCGGAGTCGCCATCCGCGAGCCGGCCGACCTGCGTGGTGTGCCGATTTCAGTGGGCTACCAATCGGGCAGCCACTATTCGACCATCCAGGCTCTGGAGCAGTACCTGAAGCCGGTCGAAATCCGGCTGTCGTTTGCCGATGGCCTGCTGTTCAAGCGGATGGAGTTGCTCATCGACCGCCAGATTCCAGCCGCGTCGCTGTTCAGCGGACCGTATTACTTCATGGAGCAGCTCGGCTTCCGCAAAGTGATCGACTCGACGTTCATGATGGCGTCGATGATCACCGGCGAGCCCGACCCGGAAGATGTTCGGAAGTACTTCCGCGCCCTGCGGCGTGCGCAGCGCGACATCGACCTGCGTCCAGAGCTGTACACGCATTACTACAAGAAAGAGTTTCCAATCCGTTTTCTGGACCAGATGGACACGCGCCGGTGGGGTCCGGGCGAGAGAATCGTCTTCGAGCCGTATACCAAGGACGTGTTTGAGGAATCGTTCGAGTGGATCGCGCAGCACGGCATCTTTCCGCACGGCCAGATGGGCGCCGGCAACTACGAGGAGGCGGTCGTTTCGCTGGCGGCGAAGTAAGCCACCGGGTGCTGTCAGGTTCGAACGCTACACCCGGGAAAGCGTGCGGGGCGATCTTGTTCGCCCGCCAGGAGGCCAGCCGGCTGCCCACCAGATACATCTCCACCGAGCACTTGTGGCTCGCGCTCATGCGCGAGGACGTGCTGCTTGGGATCAAGCTGCTCAACCAGAGAGGCTCCGCGGAGGGCCTGCGCCAAGAGCTTGATGGAGGCATTGAGACGACCCGTCAGCCGATCCGACTTCTCGGGACCTGCCGTTGAGCCGAGAGGCGTAGCCTGCGCGGACGAGGAAGCGGGATGCTCAAGCATCGTTCGATCGACTCAACCCACCTGGTGCTCGGCTTGTTCGCAATGAACCGCAAAGCCGCCGCGACGCTGGATCACCAGGGGATCGGATATAAGGCGTAACCGCCCGGCGCTCGTCACCGAGCCGTGCAGGGCGAGGGATCCCAGCCGGTTTCGTCGGCCTGCCGTTTGAAGTGCGTGCTCCGCTGGAACGGCTGATTCAGGTACTGCGGGTCTTCCACCAGAGTCGTGACGATCAGCCACTGATCGCCGTTGGGCTCCTTGTTCAACGCGTCGAAATGCTCGGTGACCACGGCATCTCCGCTGTACGGGACACCGTTTTTCTGCAAGTAGCCGGGACGCAGGTGAGTGGTGACGACTTTGAGGTCGCCGCCCTGAACCGCGGCGCGCCCGCGGCGGCCGCCACCGGCGTACTCCCACTCTGCCACCGAGAATCCCTGCCAGGTAGGTGGGCCGGCCGGGGGCTGCGGCCTTCCGAAGTGGAACAGGCGGGTCTGCGCTCCGGTATCGGTCTCCACTTTGACCGTGAGGTCATCCTGCCAGGTGATGTGAATGCGGCCTGGCATCCGCATAATGGCCGCCGCGCCGTAGGCTTTGCAGGTATCGCCGGCAGCCTCGTCCTTGGCGGGATCCCAGCGATCGGCCACGCGTCGGCCCTCGGCATTCAGAGGAATGCTCGGGTAGTCGCCCTTGGCGGGAGTCATCATTCGAAAGCGCCAGTCTTCGGTGACGACCGAGACCCAGTAGCCCGTTAAGTCGATCGGGGCCGCCGCTCGAGGTGTTTCGAGCCCGCGGCCCTGGGACTTGAGAGGGGCGGCCGCCGCAACCAGCAGGAGCGCGGAGAGGATTTTCTTCATCGGTGGCAACCTACTTGTTCTGACTAAGACTTCGGTAAACGGCCTCGATAAACATGTCGGTGGTCCAAGTGCCAGTGGTTGCGCCATAAATGCCGTCGTAGTCGAGCGTGGGTTGGGCAGCCTTCACCTGGTCGAGCGTCATGTCCTTCCGGATCAAGGCCCGGATGCGGTCGCGGATGATGGTGACCATATCGCGGTAGTAGGCGACGTCGGCGGCATCGCTCAAATGGCCGTGGCCGGGAATTACCAGCGTGCCGCCTTCCAGGCGGAACTCGGGGACGGTGAGGTCGAGAATCTGGTTGAGGGCTTCGATCACGCCTTGAATGCTTCCACCGCGTTCGCGGTCGATGAGGGGATACTGGTTGGGCGTGAAGACGTCACCGGTAGCGACGACGTCGGAGCCTCGAAACCACACCATCGTGTCGCCGTCGGTGTGGGCCGCCGGCGGATGGAGGAGCTGGACGCCTTCGCCGTTGAAATAGTGGCTGAGCTTCATGCCCTCGGAGTGATAGGTGTCGGTGGGCAGCGCGGCGAACGGAATCGGCGGCTTCGTCAGATTCATGCGATTGAGGACCTGTTCGTGCGCCAGAATCGCCGCGCCCACGCTCGCATCGGTCAGGTTGCCGGCGACATTTCCGCCGGTGAACGTTTTGCCGGCTTTCGCAATCGCTAGGTTGCCGCCAATGTGATCGGGGTGGACGTGCGTATTGATGATGTAGCGGATCGGTTTGGCGGGCTCTTTGGTATCGATCACGGCGCGCATCGCCGAGCGAGTCTCCGCCCCGTAGCGCAAGGCGGTGACGCCGTTGATCATGGTCTCGATCTGAAGCTGGCGCACGGCGGAGAGAACCTTGTCCGCCATCTTCGCCAGACCGGTGTCGACCAGCAAAACACCGTCCTGCCCAACCGAAACCGTAATATTTCCACCGGCGCCGACCAGCATATAGATGTTGGCGCGCACCGGCAGAATGTAGACCTCGCCAGCCTCCGGGGACTGCTGGGCGGCAGCGGAGCCGAGCAGTGTGAAAGCCAGCACGACGAGGGAGCGAGTCATTACCGTTCCACCACCAGCTTGGCGGTCGCGCCCTTCAGTCTCTTGCGGTACTCCGGGTACATGGTTTCGGCGCCGCCTCGCGCCGCTTCCCGGGGGACGCCGTAGCGATCGGCGAATTCGTTGAGGGATGGGTTGGCCCCGGGAAGGATGTTCGGCACGACGCCCTTGGGCCGCTCTACTTCGGTCACGGTTTCGCACGGGTACGGCGGGATGTGCTGGTGCACGTCGAGCTCGTAATCGGTCGTGCGAACGAAAGGCTCGGTCAAGTAGACCGGGTCGTTCACTAGCGTGACGACGGTCAGCCAGTCGCCATGCCGGATCCAGTGTTCGGTGACGGTGGCCTTTTCACTGCGCGCCATGCCGTTGCGACGGATGTAGCTCTCTTTCAAGTGGGTGACGAAGGTGGTCAGCACGTCGCCTTCATACTTCCCGGTGGAGAAGCCCGCCCAGGTGTGCGCGGCATACTCGGGCGGATGCGGGCGGCCGTCCATGTAGACCGGCCGGTCGACCGAGCGCAACCACTCGGCGTGCCAGGCCACGATCTCGCGCGAAGAAGGGTCTACCTCCTTCCAGATGCGGAGGTTGGAAGGGCCCCGCCAGATGTAATCGGCGCCATGGGGCCGGCACTGCCATTCGGGCAGCGTCAGCAGTGAGGCCTCCCAGGTATCGGCCCGCATGCGCGCGGCGGCATTCACGGGAAGGCCGAGATAGTCGCCCAGTTCGGGTCCCGGCACGCGTTCCGGCTGATCTTCGAAAAACCGCGGCGCCCAATCGCCGGAGAAATCCATCTCCGCCGACGCAGGAACCCCGACTAGCGTGAACCCCAACAAAAGCAGTGCGCCCGAGACTGTTGCCTGCATGCCAATACCTCCGAGTGCGCCGGCGATCGAGCCAATCCCGGCTTCGCCACGAACAATATATCAGATGCCCTCGGACCAGCGGACTAATGCGTAATCCAACAAAAAGGCGTCGAGACACACAGAGAAAAGTCCCCAGCTCTGTGTGGCCCAGGCTGGCTCAACCCCGATTCGAGCGCGGCGGTTGGGGACGGACCGGAATTGATTGGCGGATGATGCGATTATTGGGCACCGAGCGGGCAGAACGAAGATCTGGAATTCTCCGCGACTGGGCGCCCTTTGGGTGAAGACGTGCCGACCGGTTAGGGGCTACCGCGGGTGACGCTTGTGCTTGACCGAGGCGCGAAATATAATTCGCTCCCGAGGGACGTGTGTGCTCGTCAGACTTGCGGGTCACTGCCGAGACGGGCGCCCACCGTCAAGGAGGCCAGATATGCATCAGTCGATGACCAGGGGAAGGCATCCCCTGTGGTGGACCGTCTTCGCGGTAATCGCCGGACTCTTTTGGATGGCTCCGGCGGCGACGGCTCAGTCTCGCAGAGCCGGTCCGGCGGCGCGCGAGGGGAGCGTTTGGCACCAGAAGGACACCGAGTGGGCATCCTATTCGGCTGACATACGGGGAAGCCGGTACCGGCCACTCGACCAGATTAACGGGTCGAACTTCAATCAGCTCGAGATTGCGTGGCGCTTCAAGACCGACAACCTGGGCCCGTTCCCGGAATACAAATTGGAAGGCACGCCGCTGATGGTCAATGGCGTCATCTACACCACGGGCGGCACCCGGCGTTCCGTGATCGCGCTCGATGCGAAGACCGGCGAGTTGATCTGGGCGCATAGCATGCGGGAAGGCCACCGCGCGGCGGTTTCTCCGCGCCAGCTTTCAGGCCGCGGCGTCTCGTATTGGACCGACGGACGCGGCGACGAGCGTGTGGTTTACGTGACCACGGGGTATCGGCTCGTCGAACTCGATGCCAAGACCGGAACGCCGGTCCGCTCGTTTGGCACCAACGGCCTGGTCGATCTAAAGGAGGGCGTGGTGAAGGGTGTCGATCAACAGATCGACCTGGAGACTGGCGAGATTGGCCTGCATTCGACGCCGGCCATCGCCAGTGATGTGATCGTTGTCGGTTCCTCCATGCGAGAGGGGGCTACGGTCGAGAGCCACAACAATACCAAGGGTTTGGTTCGCGCCTACGACGCGCGTACTGGCAAGAAGCTCTGGCAGTTCAATACCATTCCCCGGCCGGGCGAGTTCGGCATCGACACCTGGGAGCAGGATTCCTGGGCCATCAACGGCAACACCGGCGTCTGGAATCAGATCACCATCGATGAAGGCCTGGGGTTGGCGTACTTGCCCGTGGAAACGCCCACTTCGGATTACTACGGAGGCCACCGGCCCGGCAACAATCTGTTTGCCGAAAGCGTGGTGTGCGTCGATCTGAAAACCGGCAAGCGGAAATGGCATTACCAACTGGTCCACCATCCTATTTGGAACTTCGATATCTCGGCCGCGCCCATCCTGGCCGATATCAACGTGGACGGCCGCGCGATCAAGGCCGTGGCGCAGCCGACCAAACAAGGGTTCCTCTATGTCTTCGACCGTGTGACCGGACAGCCCGTGTGGCCCATCGAAGAACGTCCGGTCCCGCAGTCGGACGTGCCGGGCGAGAAGACTTCACCGACGCAGCCGTTTCCGACCAAGCCGCCGGCTTATGCCAAGAACATGCTGAAAGTTCCGGATGACCTGATCGACTTCACGCCGGAACTGCGCGCGCAGGCGCTCGAGGTCATCAAGCATTACAAAGTTGGGGACTCGCCGTTCACGCCGGCGATCCTCGGCGACACCAAGGGCCTGTTCGGAGCGATTGCCGCCGGCACTGCCACCAATTGGCCGGGTTCGGCATATGATCCCGAGACGCACACCGTGTTTGCCCAGGCGACTTATAATGCGGTCACCTCGCGGTCGCTGGTAGCGCCGCCGTCGGGATTCTCGGATATCCGTTATGTTCAAGGAATCGCTGGCCGTTCGTTCCGCGTGGTTCTCGGGCCTGGCGACTGTTGCGCCGCCGATGGAACCCGAAAGGTCGCCGGCCAGCCGGCGCCGATCGGAGGTCCGAACACGCCGAATCCGGTTCTCGATGCCGGCCTGACGGTCGAGGGGCTGCCCATCTTCAAACCGCCGTATGGCGTCATTTCGGCGATTAATCTCGATCGAGGGGAGATCAGTTGGCAGGTGCCGACCGGCGACACCCCCGACAACGTCCGCAACCATCCGGCGTTGAAAGGCCTGAACATTCCGAAAACGGGCCAGCCCGGAACGTCGGGAGTCGGCCTGATGGTCACCAAGACGCTGGTCGTGATGGGCGACAGCCAGGTGACGACCACGCCGACTCACCCGCGTGGCGCGATGCTAAGGGCTTACGACAAAACCGACGGCCGGGAGGTGGGGGCGGTGTGGATGCCCGCGCCCCAGAGCGGATCGCCCATGACCTACATGCTGGATGGCAAACAGTATATCGTTGTCGCCGTGAGCGGCGGCAATTACACGGGCGAGTACCTCGCGTTCCGCCTCCCGGACTGAAACCGGCGGGCGGTGGCGGACGTTGGCTATTTCTTGATTGCCGGATTCACGTAACCGGCCGGCAGGACGCGATCCGGGTCAGGACGCACGCTCAAGTAATTGACGTGGTCGGTAATTCCAATCCAGCCGTGACACACATCCGGAGGGATGATCACGATGTCGCCCGGCTTCACCGCGCGGACTTGTGCTCCCGTGATCCTTACGCTGCCATTCGCGCTCGGCCCGTTGAGCGTCATATACGCTTCGCTGTCCTTGGGAATCTCCCGCGGATTCATGATGGTGCCGCCAGTCACCAGTGTCCCGGCGCCGTCGACGATGATGTAAGTCTCTGTCTGGTTATGGTGCTTGATGCAAGGCGCGGTTCCGTCGGTGGGATCCTGGCTGGGTCCGCGGTGGATGATGCCGACGCCCACGTTGTACGGCCCCACGTCGACGACCTTCAGCTGCTGATCCACGGCCGGCGGGGCGTGCTTCAACACCTCCTTGACATTTTCATCGGTGATATCGGTAGCGACGGTCGGCTTCGGATGAGATTGCGCGAAGCTTAGCGCCGGCGATAGCGTGCACAGGGCTGCCAGCCCGAGAAAGATCTGCTTCATTGCCCTCTCCTTGCTCCCCCCTGTGGCACCGGTGACGGCGCGATCGGGGAGCTATTCCCCAAAATGTAAACCTCAGCCAGGCGGACTGCAAGCCGGGGGGCGCTCGTCACGCCCGCCGGTGGAGGGGGGCATTTTGCGGGGCCGCCTGATCTTCCATGGGATATCCGGGGCGCGCGGTGCTCTCTCAAGGGCCGCCACGGTGACCACTAACGCGATCGTCGGCCCGGGCCATGGCGATCGTTCCGCCCAAGGGTTCGCCATTTGCCCCGTGGCGCCTGGCTAGGCCTTGACGCGGGGGGCATAGCGCCCGGGTGTTCGGCGGGCCAAGAGCCGCGCGTCGCGCGGCGGCATAAGGCTTTGTGCTATGGTTATCCGGCTCGGATAGAATTGTGGGAATACAGAAACCGGAAGGCGGCACGATGCGAACACTGGCGAACTGGAGCGTGACCATCTGCCTGCTGGCGGGGGCAAGCTTGCCGGCGATCGGGCAGACCGGGGCCAAGGACGGCGAATGGCGCAGCTATGGGGGCGATCTGGGCAGCACGCGCTACTCGGCGCTCGATCAGATCAACGCCGGCAATTTCAATCAGCTCGAAATCGCCTGGCGCTTCAAAACCGATAACCTCGGGCCGCGGCGTGAATTCCAGCTGGAAGCGACGCCGCTCGTGGCGAGGGGCGTGCTCTATTCCACCGCCGGGACACGCCGCGCCGTGGTGGCTCTTGACGCCGCTACCGGCGAACAGCTCTGGGTCCACAGCGAACGCGAAGGTGCGCGTGGCGCCAATGCGCCTCGCCAGCTCTCGGGGCGCGGCTTGGCGTATTGGACCGATGGCCGAGAAGAGCGCATTCTGTACGTGACGCCCGGCTATCGCCTGATCGCGCTGAACGCCAAGACCGGAGTTCCCGTCCCCGGTTTCGGCGCCAACGGAGTGGTCGATCTGAAGCTGGATGACGATCAGCAGATCGATCCGATCACCGGCGAAGTGGGACTGCACGCCACGCCCATCGTAGCCAGGGACGTGGTGATTGTCGGCGCCGCGCACCGCTCAGGCGGCGTGCCCAAGAGCAAGGGCAACGTGAAAGGCTACGTGCGCGCGTTCGACGTGCGGACCGGCAAGCGTCTCTGGATCTTCCACACCATCCCCAAGCCGGGGGAATTCGGAATCGACACCTGGGACAACGATAGCTGGTCGTACACCGGCAACGCCGGCGTGTGGGGTCAGATTTCGGTGGATGAAGACCTCGGCATGGCGTATCTGCCGGTGGAGTTGCCGACGGGCGACTACTACGGAGGCCACCGGCCGGGCAACGGCCTGTTTGGCGAGACTCTGGTAGCGGTCGACCTCATGACCGGGCAGCGCAAGTGGCACTACCAGTTGGTGCACCAC
>JAGWQP010000094.1 GCA_028876805.1 Acidobacteriota bacterium
AGGCGCAAAACGTGCTGCAAGTGACCAGCGAAGGCACGCAACTCCAATACGGACAGATTCGCTACCGGTTGGAACTGTTTATCCAGGGCAAAGCGCCGGACGGGATGGACATCGACCGCTATTACAACTTTGACTGGGTCGATCCGAAGGAAACGCCGGACGACAAAGCCGTCTACGCTGCGGAATCGAGCATGCGCAAGGAGCTGGAAGGGCTGGTCAAGGCGCCCATTGTGGACCCGACCGTTGGACCGGCGCTTCTCACGGGACGCGCCGCGGCGGTGTTCTTCCACGAAGTCTTCGGCCACCGGGCCGAAGGCCACCGGCAAAAAGACGTGAGCGAGGGACAAACCTTCTCGAAAAAAGTCGGCGAGGAGATTCTGCCACCATTTCTGAGCATCACCGACGACACCACCATGAAGAAGCTGGGAGGGCAGGATTTGCTGGGCTACTACCAGTTCGATGACGAGGGCGTGCCAGCCGAGCGCGTGACGCTGGTGGATCACGGGGTGTTGAAGAATTTCGAGATGTCGCGGTCGCCGCTGGTGGGCTTTCCACACTCGAACGGGCATGGGCGAAGGCAGCTTGGCGCGACACCGGTATCGCGACAGGGCAACCTGATCGTGCAAAGCAGCAAAACGATGACCGACGCAGCCCTCCGCGAGAAATTCGTCGAATTGATCAAGGAACAACACAAACCATACGGTCTGCTGATCGACGATATCGCCGGAGGATTCACCTTCACCGGCCGCGGCCAGCCGCAGGCTTTTCAGGTCCAGCCGCTGGTGGTTTACGAGGTCTTTCCCGATGGCCGGCCCGATGAACTGGTGCGGGGAGTGGACATCGTGGGTACGCCGCTGGCCGCTTTGACCAAGATCGTGGCGACCGGCGACACGCCAGAGGTGTTCAACGGCTATTGCGGCGCCGAATCCGGGTCCGTTCCGGTGGCGGCCGCTTCGCCGGCGATTCTCATCTCCGAAATGGAAGTACAGAAAAAGGAAACTTCGACGGACCGGCCGCCGATTCTGCCGCCGCCCGCCCATGACGCGGTCAAGACGGGAGGCCAGAAGTGAGGCACGCGGGAAGAATTGCGGGAGCGGCATTTCTTTTGGTGGTTTTGAGCGGCGCGGAGCCGTATGTCGCCCGGGCGCAACAGGATCACGACCATACCCTTCAGGCCATGCGGGATGAAATGGCCCGCGCGAAGGCGCGGCTGGAGTTGCAGATTCCCAATTCCGATCAAGCGGTACGGCCGTTTTACATCGAATACCGCCTGCTCGACGTGGACATCCGCGAAATTCACGCCGAGTTCGGCGATTTGCTTTCGAGCACGCGCACCCGGAACCGGTTCATGGATGTGGAAGCGCGTATGGGGAGCTACAAGCTGGACAGCTCGAACTTCGTTAGCGACGACACTTTTCGGGGCTTTATCGGTCCGACCGGCGAGGTAGGCATCGACCGCGACTACGATTCGCTGCGCCAGGACCTGTGGATCGCAACCGATCAGGCTTTCAAACAAGCGGTGGACACTTACTCGCGGAAGAAAGGTTATCTGAGCAGCCTGGCCCGGCAATCGGATATCGATGATTTTTCGAAGACCGAGCCGGTCGTGCTCGTCGAACCGCTCGCGACGCCGGACTGGACCAACCGCAACTGGGAACAGGAAGCCCGCGACACATCCGCGGTGATGCGCGCGTTCTCGCAAATCCACGAGTCGCGCGTCAGCTATTACCTGGTGTACGCGACCGAGTATTTGCTCACGAGCGAGGGGGCGGAAGTCCGCCAGAATCGGAGCTATGCGGCCATCGAGGCGGGAATGAGCGCGGTGGCCGACGACGGCGTGCCGGTGAATCATTACTATGCGACCTACGCCGTTCGCCCCGCGGACCTGCCGGACGTGGACACCGTGCGCAAGGGCCTGAACGTCGCAGGCAGGGAATTGATGGCGCTGCGCGCCGCGCCGCCGGCGCAGGATTACACCGGCCCGGTGCTATTTGAAGCGCGCGCGGCGGCATCGCTACTGGCGCAGGTGTTGGGCCCGGCGATCAACGGAGCGCGGCCGCCCATTTCCTTCAGCCCGGTGCTCGAACAAATGCTTACGGGACTGGGAGGGAAGAGCGACTGGGTCGGGCGCATCGGTGCACGGGTTTTGCCACCCACGGTGACGGTCGTGGATGATCCGGGAGCAAAGGAGTTCAAGGGCGCTGCGCTCTTCGGCGGATACGCCGTGGATGAAAACGGGGTGCGAGGCCAGAAGGTCACCTTGGTTGAAAACGGCGTTCTTAAGGGCGAGCTCATGTCGCGCCGTCCCGGTCCGGATTTCGACCAGTCGAACGGCC
>JAGWQP010000095.1 GCA_028876805.1 Acidobacteriota bacterium
GGAGTGACGATGAGAAAGCCATCGCCGCAGGCCTTGCGGATGGCTTTGGCTTCCTGAACGGAAGCGACCACGCCATCTACACCGGATGCTTTGGCAAGCAGCGCGAGCTTGACAACACGCGACTTGGGCGTGCCTCCAACCCCCACCTCCTTCATGGTTTTCTGGTCCATGCTGGTGAGCACGGTGACGGCTAAAAGGCGCGGGCGGTCCGCGCCCATGGGTACTCCGGCGCTGATGGCCTGCGCCGCGGCTTCCATCATGGCCTGGCCCCCGAGCGCGTGGACATTGAGCAGTTGCACTCCGGGCATCCCTGCCGCGGAGAGCACCGCGCCGGCCACGGTGTTCGGAATGTCATGATACTTCAGGTCGAGGAAGACGCTCGAACCGAGCGCGGCAATCTCCTTGACGGCGGCGGGGCCGGCGGCGGTAAAAAGCTGGTTGCCGATCTTGAACATGCCCACGAGATCGGCAATCTGCGTAGCAAACTTGACCGCGGAGGATAAGGAGTCAAAATCGAGAGCGACAATCAGGCTGCTGCGGGGATGGGCATCGAAGGTGGTCTGGGTCATAACTGACCCCGACCTCCTTCGGGGTCAACGCCTTGCAGGCAACTGCATCAGCTCGAGCCGGACCTGGCTGACACCCGCGTGAATCAGATCAAGGTTGCGGGCGACACGATAGGATACATCAATTTCACGCCCTTCTTGATAAGGCCCGCGGTCGTTGATACGTACAAGTACAAACTTGCCGTTGCGGGGATTCACCAGGCGAACCAGAGAACCAAAGGGAAGGTTGGGGTGGGCTGCCGTCAGGGCTTCGGTAGAGAAAGGCTCGCCGTTGGCAGTTTTGCGCCCGTTGAAGCCGGGGCCGTACCAACTGGCGTTGCCCATCCAGCTCTTAATCGGCTTGATTGGCTGACTTAGGTGCGCCACAAGCGGAGCTTCCATCACCGGAGCGATGAGGAACATCAGAAGCACCCACCGGAACGCAGCCCAGATCATGAAGAGTCGGTGTCTCATAGTGTGTATTTTGTGCTACGAAACTACCAAAAAGTGTAGCACAAAAGCCTCGTTATGTCAACCGTTTTGCGTCAGGGGCCTGTCACGTAACTGGTTGACACTGAATACTTTAGCTTCGATAAGCGCACTTGGCAGGGCATCGACCAACTTCTCACTGGCCCTCGGGTCAGCAAAGCTGGCCGTCCCAACCTGTACTGCCGACGCGCCTGCTGAGAGGTACTCGAGCACGTCTTCGGCCGTCTCGACACCGCCCAGACCTATTATTGGTGACTTGACGGCCTTTTTCGTTTCCCATACGAGTCGCAACGTGATGGGTTTGATCGCCGGGCCAGAGAGTCCCCCGGTCGAGGACCCTAGCCTCGACATTCCGGTACGGAAATCCAGGGCCATCGCCGGGTAAGTATTTGCTATCGTCAAGGCATCGGCCCCGGCTTCCTCCGCCGCCCGGGCAATAAGTCCAATGTCTGTAACGAGTGGGGAGAGCTTCACCCACAGCGGACGGCTCGCAGCAGCCTTCCGGGCGGCGCCCACGACTTCTGAAACCAAGTTGGGGTCGCTGCCGAACTGCATACCCCCCCTTTTGACGTTTGGGCAGGAGATGTTCAGCTCGTACCCGGCCAGGCCATCGGCACCTTCGAGGACGCGAATCACTTCGACGTAGTCTTCGAGGGTGTAGCCGAAGACGTTGGCGACGACGACGGTATTAATTTTCCGCAGCAGTGGAACTTTCTCGTACACAAAGGTGCGAACGCCTACATTCTCGAGGCCGATGGCATTCAACATTCCCGAGGGGGTAGGACAAAGCCGGGGTGGCGGCGCGCCCTCGATGGGTTCCCGGGAAAGGCCCTTGGTGACAAAACCGCCGAGGCGGTTCAAGTTGACGAGGTGGGCAAACTCAAGGCCGTAACCGAAGGTGCCGCTGGCAGCGAGAATAGGATTCCGCAGGCGCATTGCGCCAATCTGCACGCTTAGATCAACCGTGCGCGCGGAAGTCACTCCGGGGAGGATAACACGTGTGCGCAGGCTGGGTCACCTGAGGGACCGATCGTGACTACTGAGGGGTGGAAGAGCCCGGTGCCCGCTTTGCTCCGGCGCCTCGAGGCTGCGATTTTTCGAGAGCTTCGGAGAGGATGTGGCCCTCCCGGGCAGCGAGGGTGACTCGGCAAAGGGCGGCGAGAGTGGGGGCGATATCGGCAGGGGTGACGGAGGCGAAGTATTCGCCGGGCCGAATGCCGTAACCCATGAAAAGCACAGGAACGCGCTGGTCATAGGCATAGGGAGTACCGTGCGTGGTGCCGTAGCTGCGGCTCTTGCCGGGCTCGGAGGAATCCCAAGGCCAGTAAGGTTGGGGAACCAGGAGGAGGTCGCCGCTGCGAGCCGGGAAGAAGCTATTCGCTTGCGCGGTTCGAAGAGGACTCCGGGTTGCGGGGCGATCTTCCAGTTCTTCGGCACCATAAACGGCGGCGACGCCGGGAACCGCTGCGATGGCTTTGAGGACGGCATTCCGTGCGGCGGGATCCGCCCTCAATTTGTCGTAGACCCCCGGAGCAAAGTAAAGATCGGTGGCGGCAATTTCCGAGATGATCGGCTTTGCGAAATGAAACGGCTCGAGAGCTGCCTCAATGCGCGCCCGCACCTCGGCGAGATTCAGCCAGCCGGCCTCCCGGCCCGACTTTATCAGATCGTCGGGAATGGGAACGACGCCGTGGTCCGCGCTGAAGGCCACCACATAGTTGCCCTTGCCGACCGCGCGGTCGAGGTCGGAAAAAAGTGTGCCGAGATCGCGATCTAGTCGCGCCAGAATGTCCTGGATTTCCCAACTGCGCGGGCCGAAGGCGTGTCCAACATAATCCACGGAAGAAAAACTGACGGCCAGGAAGTCCGTGCCCGCACGCCTTCCCAATCCAAGTTTATCGACAGCGGCTTCGGCAAGCTGGGCAAGGTAAGCGTCCGCATAGGGGCTGGCTTGCCATTGGGAGTAGAAAAGCGCGTCGGCCGTAGTGCTGTCCGGTTTTCCGCGGAGCGGGTGCGGGAAAGCCGCGCCGTAGCCCGAGGGGGGAACTGCTCCGACGGCGGTTTCCGGGTAGAGATAAGACGAAGCCGGCAGCAGCGGGGCCCAGGTTTTTCCATAATCACGCGAGACCGGATGGGCCCGGGCATACTCTTCGACGAACGGGGCAACCGGGAAGGCGCTCGAAGTTGTCCAGGCGCCGACCGACGGGTCGAACCAGGTGACGGCATCGGCGGTGCGGCCGCCCATGGTAATCGACGCTCGGGCTTTCAGCGAAAAAGTCACCACGCGGGTGCCCTCGCCCGATTGAAATTTCAACTCCTCGGCAAAGGCGGGCAGCAACATTTTGACCGCGCTATCGCCGCCCGCCACCGTGGCACCGGCATATCCGACGTTTTTCACGGTCGGATCGGCCGTGCAGGTTACGCGTTTCCCCAGATCGCGATCCCACCATTCATTGGAAATCATGCCGTGAGTGGCGGGAAGCGCTCCGGTCGAGATGGTGGCGTGGCCAACGCAGGTTTCCGTGGCCGCATAGGGATAGGCGGCGTTCCGGAACCAAGCGCCTTCCTCGACTAAGCGCTTGAGCCCGCCGGTCCACTGGAAACGGAACTTGTCGACGTAGTCGGCGCGCATTTGATCGACCACCAAGAGCACGACTAGCCTAGGTTTTGCGGACGGCTCGACCGAGCGGGCCGCCGGTCGGGCGCGCTGCGCGCGGGCGGGCGGGGTGAGCGTGCCGACGAACGCAAGCAGCAGCGCGGTGAGAGCTTTCCTGCGCTCGCAAGAATCTGTGGTGCGCACCATGGAAGATCCTGCCTCCCAAAACAACGTGGCGAAGTCTATCACGCCGGCGTTCGAGCCGTGTTTCAGGGGCGGATTGACCGCGCGACGGCCACCAATGATACGATTACCCGACCCATGCGCATTGTCGAAAAAGCACAATTGATGTCGGCGGAGGAAATCGACCGCACGCTGCAGCGGCTGGCCCACGAGATTGTGGAGAAAAGCGGGGGAACCAAACACCTCGCTCTCGTCGGCATCGTACGGCGCGGCGTGCCGCTGGCCGAGCGAATTGCCCAGGCCATGCGCGGGATCGACGGCGTGGACGTGCCGGTGGGGATCCTGGACATCACGCTGTACCGCGACGACCTTTCGAAGGTGGCGCCGCAAGCGGTGCTGCGGTCTTCGGACATCCCGTTCGGCGTCGACAATATGGACCTGGTGCTGGTCGACGACGTGCTCTATACCGGACGGACGATTCGCGCCGCGATGAACGGGATTTTTGACTTGGGCCGCCCAAAGCGCGTGAGGCTATGCGTGCTCATCGACCGCGGACACCGAGAAATGCCCATCGAAGCGCAGTACATCGGGCGGCAGGTGCAGACCAGCGACACGGAAATTATCGAAGTGCGCTTGCGGGAGATTGACAAGGAAGAGCGCGTGATGCGGGTCGACCGCGTGGAATAGCTTTTTGGCATTTTCGGCGACGGCAGTGGTTGAGGATCCAGAGGCACGCGGCCAGGCCATGAGTCACGACCTAAAGGCGATTGTCAGCGGCAACAACAAGGCCAGATTCTCGCACTACCGCGACGGAAACTTCTTCTGTGTGGTGAAAGTGGAAGACCGGGCGTACCGTTTCCCGATTCCCATAGAGGATGCCAAAGGCACGACGCTCGTTGCGGAGTTCAAGGCCATTACCTTGATGCGTTGGATTCGCAAAGCCCTGGAGGACAAAACCTTCCAGCCGGCGAGCTAGCCCCTGCCCGGCCGGGAGGGCGGCGCCTCCGGAATGGCAAGTTGTGAAAGTTTTCGGCACCCTGCTAGAATCTCCAGTGGGGAAATTGACTTACCGCTTCCGCGATCTGCTCGCTCTCGAACCGCTCACGGCGGACGAACTCGGATTTCTTCTCGACCAAAGCAAACCATTCCAGGAAATCCAAAAACACCCGCTGAAAAAGCTGGCGACGCTGCGCGGCAAGACCGTGGCGCTGGCGTTTTTCGAAAACTCGACGCGCACGCGCATCAGCTTCGGAACCGCGGCGGCGCGGCTGGGCGCCGACACGATGAATCTGCAGGCGGAGGCGTCGAGTATCAAGAAGGGCGAGACGCTGCTGGACACGGCGTTCAACTTGAACGCCATGAAGCCGGATTGCCTGGTGATGCGGCACTCGGCGTCGGGGGCGGCGGATTACGTGGCGCGGCACCTGGATATTCCGGTGGTGAACGCGGGCGACGGCACGCACGAGCATCCGTCGCAGGGGTTGCTCGACGCGCTTACGATTCGCGACCGGTTGGGCACGATCGAAAACCTGAACGTGACCATTCTCGGCGACCTTCTGCACAGCCGCGTGGCGCGTTCGAACATCCACCTGCTGGGGAAATTCGGCTGCCGCTTCACGTTGTGCGGGCCGTCGATCTGGGTGCCGCGCGAGCTCGAAAAGATCGCACCCGGCGTGCCCATCCGCTGCGTTTACAAGATGGAGGAGGCTCTCGAGGACGCACACGTGGTTCTTATGCTGCGCGTGCAGACCGAACGGCTCGACGATCCGCCACTTTCCGCCAACGACTACATTTTGCTCTATCAATTGAATGCGGAACGGCTAAAGCGCGCGCACCGCGACGCGATTGTCCTGCATCCCGGACCGATCAACCGCGGAATCGAAATTACGCCGGAGGTGGCCGACGGGGGGCAGTCGTGCGTGCTCGAGCAGGTCACCAACGGCGTGGCCGTGCGCATGGCCATCCTGTATCTGGTGATCGCGGGCGCCTCGGAGGGCGGCGCGCACCCGGCGCTCGAGGCCAACCCGTCTCGCTCGGAAGAGAGCGGCCACAAGAAAACCAAGGAATCCGCGAATGCTGGTGATTAACAACGGGCGCGTGATCGACCCGGCAACTAATACGGATCGGCCGCGGGACATTCTTATCGACGGCGACAAAATCGCCGAGGTGGCCGAACCGGGACGCCTCGCGACGGTCCCCGGCCGAGAAACGTTTGACGCTGCCGGACTGATTGTTGCGCCCGGCTTTATTGACCTGCACGCGCACCTGCGCGAGCCGGGGCAGGAATCGTCGGAAACGATCGAGACGGGCACCCGCGCGGCGGCGCGGGGCGGCTTCACGGCAGTGTGCTCCATGCCGAACACCAAGCCGGTGAATGACAATGCTTCGGTGACGCGGTTTGTTTTGGACCGCGCAAAGGCAACCGGAGCTGTGCACGTGTGGCCGATTGGTGCGGCATCGGTCGGGAGCCAAGGCCAGGCGATTTCCGAGATTGCCGGAATGAAGGACGCCGGCATCGTGGCGGTTTCCGACGATGGGAAGCCTATCGCGACGGCCAAGCTCGCGAGACAGGTGATGGACTATTGCCGGTCGCTGGATTTGCCGGTGATTGAACATGCCGAAGATGTTTCGCTGGCGGTCGGCGCGGTGATGCGCGAGGGCGTCACTTCGACGCGGCTCGGTCTGCGGGGAATGCCGGCGGCTGCAGAGGCGGTGTGCGTGGCGCGCGATGTGCAGCTGGCGGAATTGACCGGCGCGCGGCTGCATGTCGCTCATCTTTCGGCAAAGGCTTCGCTCGAGCAGGTGCGCTCGGCGAAATCGCGCGGGCTGCGGGTCACCTGCGAAGTAACCCCGCACCACTTCACGCTGATCGATGAAGACGTGAGCTACGATTCGCGCTTCAAGATGAATCCGCCGCTAGGCGCCCGCGAGGACCGCGCCGCACTGCTCGAAGGGCTGGCGGATGGGACCGTGGATGCCATTGCGACCGATCATGCGCCGCATGAGCCGGCACTGAAAGACGTGGAGTTCGACCGCGCACCTTTCGGGATTTTGGGCTTCGAAACGGCGCTGGGGCTCGCGCTCGAGCAACTGGTGCACGCAGGGCGGCTTCCGCTCGGGCGCATGATCGAGCTGTTTACCAGGGGCCCGGCGCGGATTCTGGGTATCGAGCGCAAGATCGCTGCGGGGCAACCGGCGGACCTGACGGTTTTTTCGATCGATCGCGCATGGACTTACCGGGTGGAGGACTCGCCCAGCAAATCGCGAAATTCGCCGTTCGACGGGAAGCAGTTTCGAGGTGGGCCGGTGGCCACGATCGTAGCCGGCCGCGTGGTTTACCGAACGAACTGATTTTCGATCGGTTGGCGCTCAGGTGAGCTTCGCGCGGGGCAGTGTAACTCGAGCCCGAAAGCAAGATGGCACGGGCGGGTGCCGCGTTCGAGCAGGAGGACGGGGCAGGGAAACCCTGCGACCCCTTAGGGGCGCCGCAAATGCATTTTCAGTGCGTGGCGGGTTCGGCGGCGGGGTGCAGGCCGTGCTGCGGCACTTCGTGGATGCCGCGCGGCGGCGGCTCGATGCGCTGGCGGTAGAAATGGTCGAGAGGAATGCGGCCCTTGCCGATGGCGTAGCCCTTTTCGATAGCTTTGGTGACGTAAGCCTTAGCGAGCGCCGCGGCTTCGAAGAGCGAGCGCCCGGAAGCGAGTTGTGCGGCGAGCGCGGAAGAAAAGGCGCAGCCGGTACCGTGCGTGTGTTCGACCTTGACCTTGTCGGCGGCCAGGTGAATCATTTCGCCGGCTTCGAACAGGATGTCCACGGCGCGGTCCAGATGGCCGCCCTTCACGATTACCGCGTGCGCACCCATCTCGACGAGCTTGCGCGCGGCCGATTCGATGTCCGACAGCTCTTTGATGGTCAACCCCGTCAGGACCTCGGCCTCCGGGATGTTTGGCGTGATGACGCTCACGCGTTTGAGCAATTCCGTCGAGACAAACTTGATTCCGCCGGCATCGAGAAGCTCGGCGCCGGACGAGGATTTGAAAACCGGGTCTAGCACGACGTGAGCGAATTTGTGCGCGTCGAGGAATTCTGCCGCCGCGGCGGCGTTGCCGCGGTTTCCGAGCATGCCGATCTTAACTGCGGCGATGTCGCAATCCTTGGCCAGCGCCTCGAGCTGGGCGCGCAGCTCCGCACTTGGCGTGTTGTGGACGGTTTCGACTTCCTGGGTGTTCTGGACCGTCAGCGAGGCGATCGCGGCAATTCCGTAGCAGCCGTGCGCGGCAAAAGTTTTCAAGTCTGCGGCGGTACCCGCGCCGCAGGAGGGATCGAATCCCGCGATGGACAGGAGAATCGGCGGAGCGCCGTGGCCGTTGTGCCCGTTGGTCATCGTTCTTTCTTCTTTCCCAACCTACTTCTTTTCATCTTCGCTTCATCGCGGCCGCATCGCGCCGGTCTCACTAGCTTATTCTCTCGGCGAGCAGAGCGGTTTACCGCGTTTCGCGAAAATCGTTCGCCTCAAGCGAAAATTGCCGGCTGCGCCCGTCTCCGCGGGAGGATTTTTCTCCTGCGGCTTCGGAACACGCCGGCAAATGCGAATGTACGCGCAGATTTTTTCCAGCGCAAGGAAAAAATTGAAGAATTCTCCGGTCGCGGGTAAGCGTTCGATTCGCGCTCGACCCTTGCGGTTGGTTTCCGTCTCGGACATCGCCGGAGGAGGGCGAGATGAAACACTCCTTGTGCGGGACTGCTCCTTTGTCTTTTGGCCTTGGCCGCAAGGCGCAGACGAAAGCTGACGAAGAAGCGGTGGGGGGCTCGTGGACGCGTGGCCAGGCACGACGGACACGAATTGGCAAAAGATCAAGGCGGGCGACCTGGACTTTGCTACCGCGGCGACAACCTACCTGCGCGGCAGGGCCGGCTTCGAGAAATTCCCCGTACGATTTCAGCGGGCGCTCCAAGGAATCGGAGCATCAGGCCGCTCCAGACAACCGTGAGGTTCTGCGGCCCGATCAGGCGGTTGCTTCTTGGAGCTATGGCTGATGGGACGGCGCGCCCGCAGCCGCGCTACAGCGTGATGACCAAGGTTAGTTAGGAAAAAGCGGAACGGCACCTGGCTGGTGGTCGGCGCCCAGAACACGAATGCGGTACTGGGGATACCGCCCTAGCTCGAGGATATTACGGCGCCTCTCCCGAGCCGGCGAGAAGCCCTAATGATCCATCAAATGATCTATCAAGGGTCTGTCGAGGATCTGTCAAGGATCTGTCGAGGGCCGTCGTCGGTTTAGGGGAACAGCCCCCGGACCAGCGTGGCTTCGGCGACCCGGCCGACGGCCAGGATCATGGCACCCGCGCGCGGCGGCACGTGATGCTTGCGCATGGTTTCCACCATTTCGTGGAAGGCGCGGACCATGACCTTCTGCAGGCGCAAATTCACCTCGTCGCCGTCCCACATCAGGCCTTCCTGGTTCTGCACCCACTCGAAGTAGCTGACCGTCACGCCGCCGGCGTTGGCAAGAATGTCGGGCAGCACGGTGATGCCGCGGCGGGCGAGAATCTCGTCGGCGTGCGGCGTGGTGGGGCCGTTGGCGGCTTCCGCGACGATGCGGGCCTTGATAGCCTCGGCGTTGTGCAGGGTGATAACGTTTTCCAGCGCCGCGGGAATCAGAATGTCGCACTTCATGGTTAGCAGCTCGTCATTGCTGATGCGCGAGGCGCCGGGCATGCCAACCACCGTGCCGGCGCGCTCTTTGTAGCGGATGGCCTTGATGGGATCGATGCCGCGGGAGTTGGTAACGCCGCCGCGCGTGTCACTTAACGCGACGATCTTCGCTTTCTTATCGGCAAACAGGCGAGCGGCGGTGGCGCCGGCGTTGCCAAAACCTTGAATGGCCACGGTCGCGCCACGCAACGGGATCTTTTTGACCTTGCAGGCTTCTTCCACGACATAGAGCAGGCCGCGCGCGGTGGCCTCGCCGCGCCCCTCGGACCCGCCTATCGAAACGGGCTTGCCCGTGACCACGCCATGCGCGGCGTGCCCGATGGTCATGGCATAGGTGTCCATAATCCAGGCC
>JAGWQP010000096.1 GCA_028876805.1 Acidobacteriota bacterium
AACGCTGCCGAGAATATCCGGCAGGGCCGCAGTAAAGAGGCCGAACGTGACGTGGTCGAGAATCGTCTGTCGCATTCGTTTCGCTTCAGGCGGCTTTCAGCCGCAGTCACAAGCCCTCGCCTTTAGGCGAGGGCGGTTTACGCTGTCTACGAGTTTGACACGAGTGTTGGTCCTGCTACGCTGGTTAGCGGAATGAAGCGCAGAACCTTCTTTCAGTCGGCAGCGGCCGTTCCGCTGGCTGGCGCGCTCAAGGGCGCCACGGCCCCTTCGCTTGAGACCCGTATCGTGCGGCTCAAGCTGGAGCACACCTGGACCACCACCATGTCGTCGAGCGAGTACCGCGACACGCTGTACGCGGCGTACACGCGAGACGGCATCACAGGACATGGCGAAGGCGCACCCATCGTTCGCTACAAGGAAGATGCCGCGTCGGCGCAGAAGGCCGTAGATTCGGTCCGGGCACTGTTGCTGGCCGCCCCGCCTCTTGAGTTCGCCAAGACTATGAACCAGGTGTTCGGTCGGGTGCCGGGCGAATGGGCCGCGAAAGCCGCGATCGATATCGCGCTCATGGACTGGGTGGGGCAGAAGCTCGGCATCCCACTTTATTCGTACTTCGGGCTGGATCCTAAAGACACGCCGCTGACCACCTTTTCGATCGGGATCGACACGCCCGAGATCACCAGACAGAAGACGCGCGAGGCTGAGGCGTACCCGGTTCTGAAGGTCAAAGTCGGGCTCGCGACCGATGAGCCGACTATCGAAGCGGTGCGCAGCGTCACCCACAAGCCGCTGCGCGTGGACGCCAATGAGGGCTGGAAGGACAAGGAAGAAGCCGTCCGTAAGATCAACTGGCTCGAGAAACAAGGCGTAGAATTCATCGAGCAACCGCTCGCCGCCGACCGCATCGAAGACACGCGCTGGATCCGCAGCCGCGTTCACATGCCCATCATTGCCGATGAGGCCTGCCAGCACGCTTCCGACATTCCCAAGCTGCGCGAGGCTTACGATGGCGTGAACATCAAATTGGACAAAAGCGGCGGCCTGCTAGAGGCCTACCGCATGATCCAGATCGCCAAGGCGCTGGGGATGAAAACCATGCTGGGGTGCATGGTGTCGAGCTCGGTATCGGTGACGGCAGCTGCGCACCTTTCGCCGCTCGTCGATTATGCCGATCTTGACGGCAACCTGCTCATCGCCAACGACCCGTTCCGCGGTGTACGCGTCGAGAAGGGCAAGCTCGTGCTCCCCAGCCGTCCCGGTCTGGGCCTGACACCGGTCGGATAGAGCGGCGATGGCCGCCCATCGCGTGATCATCCTTGGCGGTGGCTTTGGAGGCTTATACGCGGCGCGGGCGTTGAGGAAGGCGCCGGTCGAGGTCACCCTTCTCGACCGCCGCAACTTTCATCTCTTCCAGCCGCTGCTCTATCAAGTGGCCACGGGCTCCCTCTCGCCCGGCGATGTGTGTGCACCGCTGCGCAGTATTCTCCGCCGGCAGAAAAATACGCGCGTCTTGTTGGGCGAGGTCTCGGACCTGGATCCGCGCACACGCAAAGTAATCCTTCACGACGGCGCGTCGTTCGACTACGACTCGCTGATTGTCGCAACCGGATCGGAGAGCTTCTATTTCGGCAACGATCAATGGCGCGTCTTCGCGCCCAGCCTGAAGAGCGTGGAAGAAGCCACGGCCATCCGGCACAAGATTTTGTACGCGTTCGAAGCCGCCGAGCGCACAACCGATGTAGACGAGCGGCGGGCCTGGTTGACATTCGTAGTGGTTGGCGCTGGCCCAACAGGGGTAGAACTCTCGGGCGCGCTCGGCGAAATCGCCCGCCAAACGCTCAAGCATGACTTCCGCGCGATCGATCCCACCGAGGCGAGGATCCTGCTTCTGGATGGCGCCCCACGCGTGCTCATGACGTTTCCCGAGGACCTCTCGGCCCACGCCGAGAGATCGCTCGTCGGGCTGGGCGTTCGCACCTGCACGGGTGTGTTGGTCACTGAGATCGACCCTCAGGGCGTCTCGTTCCGTGAACACGGCGGCGCCGTGGAGCGCCAGGCGGCGAGGACTGTGCTCTGGGCCGGAGGGGTGCACGTGGCTGGATTTGGCCGGATTCTCGCGCAACGCACGGGGGCACAAACGGATCCGAGCGGCCGCCTGCTGGTGAATCCCGACCTGACCCTTCCTGGGTATCCCGAGATCTATGTCGTGGGCGACCTGGCCAAGTTCGCCGGGCCGGACGGCCGCCCGCTGCCCGGCGTGGCCCAGGTGGCAATGCAGGGCGGCGCCTATGCGGCACGAGGGATCCTTGCGCATCTCGAAGGCCACCAAAACCGCCGGCCCTTTCATTACATCGACAAAGGCGATCTCGCTGTGATCGGCCGGGCGTCCGCTGTGGCACGTATTTTCGGCGTGCGCCTCCACGGGCTGATCGCCTGGCTGGTCTGGCTGTTTGTTCACATCATGTACTTGGTCCAGTTTGAAAACCGGGTGCTGGTCTTCATTCAGTGGGGCTTCTTGTACCTGACCTTTAGCCGGGGTGCTCGCCTCATTACGGGCAGTCCGTCAAATGGTGCGGTTCCGAACAGGGAGGGGCCCTTCGAGACGATCGGCCACGAGGGGCCTTCATGAGCTCCGACCGCAACTTTGTGGGCCTGGTGAGCGTTTAACAAGGTAGAGCCAGCATGCGAAAAAGCACGATTGTCGCTTTGGTCCTTGCCATGGTCGTTGGCGTGCTGCCCCCGTTATCGGCTCGCTCCCGGAAGAAGGGCGAGGAAACCTCCAGCGGAGCCTTCCAGAAGCCACTACCGAAAGACCAGCGAGTCGAGCAGGCTCTGAATCGTTTGACGTTCGGGGCGCGGCCGGGCGATGAGGAGCGCGTGAAATCGATCGGCCTCAACAAGTGGATCGATCTCGAACTGCATCCCAACCGGATTCGGGAGAATCCCGTGTTGACCGCGAAGCTGAAGGAGCTCGATTCGCTGTTTATGAGCAGTCGCGAGATGGTGCAAAACTATCCGGCGCCCCAGATGGTGCGGCAGATGGTCAACGGCGGGTTGCCGTACCCCTCGGACCCGGATCGCCGCATGATGATCCAAAAGCTGGTAGCCCGCTTCGAGCGGCGGCAGCAGAAGGGCCAGAATGGTGAGTCGGACCCGGAGCTCGCGCGTCTGCTGACCGCGGACCAGATGCGCCAGCTTCGCGCCGGGACTCCCGAGCAGCGCCTGGCCGCCTTTGAGGCCATCCCGATCGACCAGAGGGATGAAGTCCTCGCGGAATTGCCGCCTGGAGTGTTGCAAGGCCTGTTTGTGGTCGCGCCTCCGGAATTGCGCCGCAAGTTCGAGCTGGCGGCGGGGCCGCAGCAGGTGGTCGCGCGGGATCTGGGCGAGGGGAAACTGTTGCGTGCCATCTACAGCAACCGGCAGCTCGAAGAAGTGCTGGTCGACTTCTGGTTCAACCACTTCAATGTCTTTCTGGACAAGGGCGCGGACCGTTATCTGGTCACGGCTTATGAACGCGACGTCATCCGGCCGCGTGTCCTCGGAAAGTTCCGCGACCTGCTCGAAGCCACCGCCAAGAGTCCGGCCATGTTGTTCTACCTCGACAACTGGCAGTCGGTCGGATCGCCTGCACGAGCCGCAGCGCGGCGCGGACTGAATGAGAACTACGGCCGCGAACTGCTGGAATTGCACTCCCTCGGCGTGGATGGCGGGTACACGCAGAAGGACGTCACCGAGGTGGCTCGCTGTTTCACGGGGTGGACTATCCGGCAGCCTCAGCTCGGCGGCGAGTTTTTCTTCAACGAACGCACCCACGACAAGGGTGAGAAGACCGTGCTTGGAGTCAGGATCCCCGCCGGTGGGGGAATCGAAGACGGGGAGAAGGTGCTGGACATCGTCTCCCGGCGTCCGGCGACGGCGCACTTCGTTTCGAACAAACTCGCCCAGCGTTTTGTGGCCGACGATCCGCCGCCCGCACTGGTCGAGCGCATGGCGCAGACGTTTCTCAAGACGGGCGGCGACCTGCGCGCAGTCATGAAGACGATGCTCGACTCCAAGGAGTTCTGGTCGGTTGGCGCCTTCCGGTCCAAGTTCAAATCGCCGCTAGAGATGGTGGCCAGCTCAGTGCGCACCCTTAGCGGTGATGTGGAATTCGCATTTGCTCTAAACAATCAGGTGACTCAACTGGGCGAGCCGCTCTATCGAAAGCTCGAGCCGACGGGATATTCCAATTCGAGCGCGGAGTGGATGAACTCAGCGTCCCTTTTGGCGCGCATGAATTTTGCCTTGAATTTGGCAAACAACCGGGTTCCGGGCGTGAAAGTAGCCGCCGCTGAAGCGGCCAGCCAGGGCGAGGCGAGCATGGGAATTTCGCTCGGATCGCCGGAGTTTCAAAAACACTAAGACCAGGAAACCGAGATGAGCACACGCCGCATTTTTCTTCGCGATTCCGCGCTGGCCATGATCGGGACCGGCGCCGCCCCGCTATGGTTAGAGCGAGCCCTCTACGCCGCAGAGGCGCCGGCGCCGCGTAAGAAAATCCTGATCGCGATCTTCCAGCGCGGAGCCGCTGACGGGTTGAATATTGTGGTTCCGCATGGCGAACCGGCTTATTATGGGCTGCGGCCAACTATCGCAATTCCTCGCCCTCGAGCAACCGACGACAAGCAGGCGGATGCTGCGATCGATCTCGACGGCTTTTTCGGCCTTCACCCCTCGCTCGCCCCGTTGAAGCCGCTGTTTGACCAGCGGCACCTGGCGGTTGTCGATGCGGTCGGTTCGCCCGATGCGACCCGCTCACACTTCGACGCTCAGGACTATATGGAATCGGGCACGCCCGGTGTGAAAGCCACCACGGATGGCTGGATGAACCGGGCGTTGCCTGCCAAGGAGGGAAACGTTTCCCCGCTGCGTGCCCTTTCGCTCGGCTCCGTGCTGCCTCGCTCGCTGCGCGGGCCGCAGCCGGCGATTGCGCTGCAAAGTGTGGGCGATTTCCAAATCCGCAATGCCCAAGCGGCGAAGTCCTTCGAGCAGCTCTACCTCGAAGCCCCAGACGCGACGTTGCGAGCCACGGGCCGAGAAACGTTCGAGGCGATTGCTATGTTGCAGGCCGTTCAAAAGCAGCCCTACCGCCCGGCGGGTGGCGCCGAATATCCGCGCGGACGCTTCGGCGACAGCCTGCGGCAGATCGCCCAGCTCGTCAAGGCCGAAGTGGGCCTGGAGATGGCGTTCGCTGATATCGGCGGCTGGGATCATCACGTCAACGAACTGGGCCAGCGGGCTTCCGAAGGCCAACTGGCCAACCTGCTGCGCGAATACGGACAGGCGTTGAGTGCCTTCTGGCAGGATCTGGGCGACCGCATGGGTGAGGTGGTCCTGGTGACGATGTCCGAGTTTGGCCGCACGGCCCACGAGAATGGCAACCGCGGCACTGACCACGGCCACGCCAATTGCATGTTTGTCATGGGCGGGCCGGTGAAGGGCGGTAGAGTCTACGGACGGTGGCCGGGACTCGAAAGAGAACAGCTCTACGAAAGGCGTGACCTGGCGCTGACCAGCGACTTCCGTGACGTGCTCGGCGAATTGGTGGCGCATCACCTGGGGAGCTCTGGAATCGCCGGCGTGTTCCCTGGTTACACACCGAAGTTCTTGGGGTTGGCCGGCGGGTGACCTCGCCCCCGGGCACTCGACGCCTGGCCGCACGAATTGGCGCCATTTGGCGCTCTTTTTCAGCCGGCCTTGGAGTGGCGCGTGGACAGCCGTTACGACACGGCCGTCCCGGCGGCCCTGCCTCCTGCCGTCGACTGCTCCAACATAGGTTTTAGTGCCCAGCTCACACCAGGGCCGGTTCCTATCGGTTTCGGTTCGGCTCAATGCCTGGCGACGTACCAATACCCGTGCCGGTGGCTATGGCGGTCGAGTCGGTGACGATACCCGAGGCCCCGGGCGATTCGTCGCCGACGCTTCGGCTGCGTGCGCTTGTCATCGGGGCATCGGAGCCGACGCCTTCGATTTCCCCGATGCCGCCGCACCCCCCTTACCAAGCGAGTGCCATTCCCACCAAGCCAAGCGATCGGGATGATCCTCAAGGCATGCGTTCGATTGATGCGGCGCCAATGACCGCGTGCGGAGGCGCCGCTCGGTCCTGGGAGGGTGCCGATCGCGTTCGATCGCTCATTGGTAGGCGATCAGCGCATTGAACACGAGCTTGAAATTCTGATAGCTCTGCCCGCGATACTGCGGTCGCATCCCGAACAGGATGGCATGGCCTTTTCCCATCGGCACGTCGAGCAGCGCGGCTTTGGCGGCAAGATGTTTTTCTCCGAGCAGCCAGCCAGAAGCGAGAACCTTCGAATCCGGGTAGCGCGCAACCACCGCACCCTCCGCGGCGTCCCACGCCGGACTCTGCTCGCTCCACAGCGTGATTTCGGCGGGCATCCCATAGGAGAGAGGGCTGCTCTGGTCCAGCAGGACCTTGAGCAGCGATCCCGGCGAATAGAAGTCTTTGGTCGCCACACCGCGCAGAACATTCTTGGCCTTGATCCCGAGATCCTCCGTGGCGTAGTCACAGGCTTGGTTGAACAAGATGAGCGTGCCACCCTGCTGGACAAAATCCTGTAACGCAGTCTTTCCCGCCTCTCCTAGACCGCCCGTGAACTGGGGCGGCATCGCCTCCGCTTTATGGCCTTCCACAATATTCTGGCGCGACTCGTCCGGAATCAGGATCGCATCGAATTTCTGGTGCAGACTGCCGGCTTGGATATCCGCATTATGCACACTGGTGAAGGTAAATCCGAAGTCGTCGAACAACCAGCGCGTCCAGCCCTCGTCCATGCTCGGCACATAACTCTTGTAAAGACCGATGCGCGGCGCCTTAACCTCCTTCCGGCCATCCCCGGGGGCGCCAAAGAAGTCGCCGCTGGTTGTGTCTCGGTACACCGGCTTCTGCGACTTCCAGATCTTGGCAACTTGTTTCCACGAATCGACGTCGGTGGCCGCCAGTCCGCCCGGCGGTACAACGTGATTCAATTCGAAGGAGAACTGATTCACCCCTTTTAGAGCGGCCTGAAAGGAGTCCTTCACCCCTACCACGTCGACACCCATCAGCAGGGGCAGAGTTTGCGCGGTGACATCGTAGGGCCGCTTGGGAGGCCCGCCCGGGAATTCCCGCAGATCGGGATAATGCTGGAGTTCGAGAAGCGTCTTCGCCCATCCGGAGAAGGGCTGATGCATGCTGATCACGTAACTGCCGGCCGCATACTCCTTACTGTCGGCTGTGAATCGATTGGCCGCGCGCTCAACCTCGATTTCGCCAAATGCCAAGGTTTCCAGCATCTTCTTGGCCGCGCCCGGGTCGCTTTGACTCGCGGGAATCACAAAGGCCTCGGGGCTGGATCGTTCCAGGTTATGCCGGTTGATTTCGTAAAAATAGTGCAGCAAGTCGGTGCGGCGCGTGGCCGACTGGTACAGCAGCGACTCCCAAGCGGTCTCCTGATAGTCAATGATGTCACGCAAGTGCCACGTTCCGCCCATCCACGGCACCAGATAGTTCCAGCTGGGCTCGCGCGGGTTATAGCCGGGAGCCCGCTCCTGAATCTGACCGGGCGTGATGGTGATAGGAGTTGCCAGCTTCGCGCTGGCTGATTCACTCAGGATTCGAGCGCCGCCGTGGTAGGCCTGGTATTGCCGGCCCGGCGACCAGAAGTCGTATTGCGCATTCAAAGCGATGCCAGTCTTTCCTGCAGCTGCCAGGTCAAGCGCCATGCCCGTCCCGATCATGTTACAGAGGCTCGCCAGGATCGGGTCGATATTGGGATCGACCGGGTCCAGCCATGGTGGAACGAAAATGCGAGAAGCGTATGGTCCTTGCTGGTGCACGTCATATACGATCTGCGGATGCCATTTGTTCTCCAGTAGCGCCGTGTTGCGGGTTTCCGGCTGCGTGAAGATGTACCAGTCGCGATTGTTGTCGTGCCCGACGTAGTGGTGGTACAACTCCGGAGGCGTGGTTCCATCCCAAGGGGTGCCACGTGTCTTGCGATACCATTGGGTCACCAGATCCAGGCCATCCGGATTCTGCGACGGCTCGAGAAGCAGGATCACGTTGTCCAGAATCGCTTTGAACTTCGGGTTGGTGTCCTCCGTCAGAAGCCGGTAGGCGAACTCGACCGCGGTGTGAGTCGAGGCGACCTCGGTCGCGTGGATGGAGCAGGTAATCATGACGATTGCCTTGCCCTCGGCCTCGAGCCTGGCAGCCTCGGACGGGCTGGTGTGGCGAGGATCGGAAAGGCGGCTTTGGATGCTGAGATAGTGTTCGAGGTTCCGGATGTTCGCGGGCGACGAGATGACTGCGGCGATCTGAGGGCGGCCCTCGACGGTTCGGCCGAGTTCGATGAATTTCATCCGGTCAGTGGATTTCTCGAGGGCGCGGAAATACGACACGACCCGGTCCCAGTCCAGGAGTTCATAGTCGACCCCCATCTTGTGGCCAAAGTGACTCTCTGGAGCCGGAACCGCAGCCACTGCCGTAGGAAAACGCAGCAAACCCAATGCAAGAAGGCAGACGCTTAACCGTTTCATCATCCTTATTTCCTTATTGACATCTTCTCCCTGGCGTACCGACGAAGCAAACCCCAATCCGAGCCTCTCGCCGGTCACAAAAGACCCAGCGTGCTTGCCGCCTTTTTACGCGCCGCGGTGAGACTTTAGGAAATTATCTTCAAGATCGAACATCATCGGCTCTTGGTCGCCTTCACGCGAGGCCGCGGAGATTCTCAGCCGGCACCTGCCGGGAACCAATCCTGCCGATCGTTGTCTGCCCATCGGCATCCCCGCCGCCGGTCTGGTGTCGGAGCTGAACGAGATTGTTCAGTGGCCTAAGATGATCGCAATCCGGTATGAATCCGACGG
>JAGWQP010000097.1 GCA_028876805.1 Acidobacteriota bacterium
ACCCTGGTTGGTGTATGAGGCTCCTTACTTCGCCTATGGATATCCGTTTGGCTACGGCCCCTATCACCGCTTCAGCCGCGGCGACGTCGGAGGCCCTGGAGGCGGCTTCGGCAGTCGCAGCGGTGGGTTTGGCGGCAGTAGCGGTTTTGGTCGAGCTGCAAGCGTCGCTCGAGGGGGCTTCGACGGCGGCCGGCATCGCTAACCTAAGATCCATCCTTATTCGTAGCGAAGCGCTACCGCGGGATCCACTTTCGTGGCCCGGTGGGCCGGCAGGTAGCAGGCCAGAAGACCGACTGAGGCCAGCATCCCGCAGACCGCGACCATGGTAAACGGATCCCAGGGACCCACGCCGAATAGCAGCGTGGCCAGCAGACGAGTGAGCGCAAGCGCTCCGGCAAATCCGACGGCGAGCCCCGCACCGGTCATCCAGATCCCGCGGCCGAGGACATGCCCCAACACGTCGATACGACTGGCGCCTAAGGCCGCGCGAATGCCGATTTCGCCGGTGCGTTGCGCCACCGAGTAGGAGATCACGCCGTAAATTCCCACCGCGGAGAGCAGCAGCGCAATTCCCGCGAACACGCCCAGCAGCATGGAGCGGAGGCGATCGCCGGCCATCGATTCCGACTTAATCTGTTCGAGCGTCTTCACATCCGTGAGCGGCTGCTCTTTGTTGACGTCGGAAACCGCCCGGCGCATCGCCTTCACCAGCCGCGAAGGTTCGGTCGCCGCGCGCACCACGAGTCCGCCAAAGTAGACCGGGCTCTGTTCGTTGGTCACATAGATTCCCGGATTGTCCCGTTTGTCATCGAGGTTGGTGACTCGTTCGTCGCCCACTACGCCCACCACTTCCCAGGCTATATCCGGCCCGAGCTGCGTCTTGCCGGGAATGATCTGCTGCACCAAAATGCGCTTGCCGATCGGGTCCTGATCCGGAAAATACTTGCGTTTCATGGTCTGGTTGATGACGGTGACCGGCGGTGAGCCGGCCACGTCGTGATCGGTGAGCCCGCGGCCTTCCCGCAGCCGCATGCCGACCGCCCGAAAGTAGGACGGGCCGACCATTTTGAAAAAGCAGGCTTGACGGTTGGCACGGTCAACCGCCGGCCGGTCTGAGATTTGGAACGGCATGCCATAACCCCAACCCTGCATCGGCAGCGCTGAGGTGAATGCGACATCGCGCACCCCGGGCACAGATTCGAGGTTACCGACGATCTGTCGCAAATAGCTGTCGAGCTGGACCGGATTGGGGTAGCGCTTGTCGGACAGGGGGAGTCCCGCGGTCATGACGTTGGTCGAATCGAAGCCGGTATCCGCTCTCTGCATCTGAAAAAAGCTGCGGATGAGCAAGCCAGCGCTCACGAGCAGCACGAAAGCGAGCGAAACCTCTCCCACCACCAGAATGCCGCGGAGTTTGCGGCGCGATCGGCCGATCGCCCCACGGCCGCCTTCCCGCAGCGAGAGGGCAAGGTCTGCCCGCGTGGCCCCCCAGGCTGGAGCCAGACCGAACAGGATTCCGGTGAACACTGAGAGGGCCAGAGCGAACAGCAACAGGCGGCCATCCATAGTGATATTGACTTCTCGCGGCAGCGAAAAAGGCGGAATCGCCGCCTTGAGCGCCGCCATAGTGGCGTAGCCCACGCCGAGGCCGACGAGGCCGCCGGCCAGAGCGAGCAGCACGTTTTCGGTCAGAAACTGGCGGACGAGACGCCGGCGTGCCGCACCCAGTGCGGAGCGCATCGCCACCTCGCGCTCCCGCGCCGCACCGCGCGCCAGGGTGAGGTTGGCCAGGTTGGC
>JAGWQP010000098.1 GCA_028876805.1 Acidobacteriota bacterium
AGGGAAGCGCATGCCGATCTCAACGCTGCCGAGAATATCCGGCAGGGCCGCAGTAAAGAGGCCGAACGTGACGTGGTCGAAAATCGTCTGTCGCATTCGTTTCGCTTCAGGCGGCTTTCAGCCGCAGTCACAAGCCCTCGCCTTTAGGCGAGGGTGGTTTACTCACAGCTTCTGTCGTTTCTTTCGGTCGGCGCGAAGTGCTGCGCCTACTAGCCCGCCGAACCGCTGAGCAGATAGACCGCCACTTCCGCCAGCAGGTTCGGCAACAGCCACACCTTACGGCGACCCGCCAGAAAGTAGCGGCGTTCCACCACCAAGCGTTCCACGCCCACCAGTGCCTCGAAATCCCGCACCGTTAGGAAATGGATGTTCGGCGAGTCGTACCAATTGTAGGGAAACAGTTTGGTCTTGGGGGCGCCTCCACCCACCAGCATGGAGAGCCGCACCGCCCAGTGCCCGAAATTCGGAAATGCCACAATCACTCGGCGGCCCACTCGCAGCATCTCGCGCACTACCTTCAGCGGCCGGTGTGTCTGCTGCAAGGTCTGGCTGAGAATCACGTAATCGAACGCGCTGCTCGGGTAATCGGCCAGGCCTTCATCGATGTCGCCTTGGTAGACGGAGACGCCCCGTGCGATGGCACGCTGCACTTTCACTCCGGAGATCTCCACTCCGCGGGCATCCACGCCCTTGTTCTCTGCCAGCCACTGCAGCAGCTCGCCTTCGCCGCAGCCGAGGTCCAGAACCTTAGTGTTGGGTTCGACGATTTCGCCGATGATCGCATAGTCGCTGCGCCCCAGCAACTCTGGGACAAAGGCCTGCCTTTTGGCCGTCTCCGCCGTCATTGCACCTTGTCGAACGTGCTGGCGAGGAATCCGCGGATTAGATCGGTCTGCTCGGCGACGTCCACCAGGAAGGCATCGTGGCCATAATTGGACGGCAGTTCGACGTAAGCCACGTCGCGGTTTCGGGTGCGCAGCGCGCGTACGATCTCCTGCGACTGGTAACTCGGGTACAGCCAGTCGGAACTGAAACTGATGACCAAAAACCGCGCCTGCGTTGCGGCAAACGCCGTCGCCAGGCTGCCCTGTCGGTTGGACAAGTCGAAATAGTCCATTGCCTTGGTGATGTAAAGGTAGGAGTTGGCATCAAAGCGATTGACAAACTCGCTGCCGCGGTAGCGAAGATAACTCTCTACCTCGAAATCGACGTCGAAATCAAAACCGAAGGTCTGCTTGCCACGCAGCCGCCGGCCGAACTTCTCGCGCATCGAATCGTCGCTCATGTAAGTTATGTGGCCGATCATGCGCGCTACCGCCAACCCGCGGGCCGGCGGTTTGCTTCCGTAGTAGTCGCCGTTGTTCCAGTCCGGATCGGCCATGATCGCCTGGCGTCCCACCTCGTTAAAGGCGATTTGCTGCGCGCTGTGACGCGTCGTACAGGCGATCGGGATCGCGCTGACCACCCGCTCGGGATACGCCACTGCCCACTCGAGCGCCTGCATTCCACCCATCGACCCGCCCGAAACCGCGAGCAGCCGTTCGATACCAAACCAATCGATCAGCATCGTTTGCAGTCGTACCATGTCTGCGATGGTGATTACCGGAAACGACATCGCGTAAGGGCAACCGGTCGCAGGGTTGAGCGACGGCGGGCCCGTCGTGCCGCGACACCCGCCCAGGATATTCGAACAGATGATGAAGTACCTACTGGTATCGAAGGCCTTGCCCGGACCAATGCAGTTGTCCCACCATCCGGGCTTCCCCCCATCATGGCTAATTCCTGCTGCATGGGCGTCGCCGGAAAATGCGTGCAGAATAAGAATCGCATTATTCCTTTGTGCGTTCAATTCCCCGTAAGTCTCGTACGCCACGTCCACTGGCGCAAGCGTGGCACCGTTATCCAACAACAGGGAATTAAACCGGACACAATTCGCTTCGACCATCATCCTTAGGATTTTTCATCATACCAGAGTGCCTTTTGGGTCCTCAGCACTATTGAAAGCCGCCGAACGTTGTGCGAATATGTCAGCAACAGATGCACGCCAAAGGTGGGGTTTGTGCTTGGCTCGGTTTCATATTCGTCGTGCAGGCTGGCTCCGAACTCCGCGCAGCCACTTTGATTAAGGCCCGCCTCCTCGAGTCGGTTTCGTCTTACCGCTCCAAGCCAGGCGACACCATACAGGCAGTGGTGGCGCCGCGCTCGTGTCCCGAAGGGAGCGCTTCGTTACCCATAGGAACCCTTCTTTCCGGTCACCTTCAGAAGGTTCGAAGGGTCGGTCTCGGATTAATCCACGAAACCGCCCGTATCGAGCTAACCTTTGACGAATTTCGCCTGCCGGACGGGAACCGCTACGATATCGAGACCAAGCTGGTCGGGATTGACAACGCGCGCGAGCGTGTCGACAAAAAAGGCGCCATCCATGGCATCCGTGCCACTGCGAGCCTGTCCAGCCGGCTCGGTTCGCGGCTCGCCCTGGAGGCTTGGGAACACCCGATGCTACTGGGGCCGGCCCTGGTTGTGGAATCCGGTTTGATGCGCTTCCCGGATCCCGAAATTGCGTACGGCCGGGGCACGGAGTTGAGCGTGGACGTTCGGTTTCCAGAATCTGCCGAAAAGGCTGCAGCCTGCTCCTTGGCAGTGGGCGAGGCCGACACAGACCCACCCGACGATCTTCGCGATGTGGTGAACGGGTTGCCGTACTGGGCTTACTCCAAGCGCCAACCGCAGCCTATGGACCTGGTGAATCTGGTCTTCATCGGCTCAGAAAGCGAACTGCTGGCAGCCTTTACCGCCGCAGGTTGGAACAGAGCTTTGCCGAACTCGATGGTTACCGGATTGCATGCCATCCGCGCGATCGCCGAAGAACGCGAATACGCCGACGCGCCGATGCGAACCCTGTTGTTGGATGGGAATCAGCCAGACCTTACGCTCCAGGACGCTTTGAATACCTTCGAGAAACGGGATCACCTCCGCATCTGGAAGCGGCCCGAGGAATGGCAGGGGCGGTCAGCATGGGCCTCCTCGGCGACACGTGACATCGGCGCTACCTTCTCCATGCGGCGTCCCTTCGGCTTCACCCACCAAATCGAGGGTAATGTGGACCTGGAGCGCGACAAAGTGGTGAGTGATCTGCAGCTGACCGGATGCGTCGATTCGGTGGAACACATTACGCGCGGTCAACCCCGGCGGGATCCCCAGCACGAGTTTCGCAAGGGCGTGCATACGGATTCCCGCGTGGCGGTTGTAATCTTCAACAGTTGCGAGTCGCCATTCGAAAATTTCGCTGATCCCGCTCTGGCCCCGCAGCCACCGCTGGCGGTCCGCCTCGTTCGACGTGTCAGTCTCACGGTCCGCAACCATTTTCTGCGCGACAACATCGTCTATCGCAGCGGGGATGCTGCACGGTTGGGGCTGTTGGCCGTCCGAGGTTGGTACGTGCGGCGACGCGACGAAGGCCGCGCCGAAAAAGAAGAGTCCCTCCACGCGGCACCTCCGGAATCCGCACTCCACGGTAGCGCCGAGTGATGCCGTGCGCGGATACGGCGCTCGCGACACGGCGCTCTGGGTGATCGCGCTCTCCGCGGTTGCGGCCAGCCCCGCCTATCACCAAGTCCTCCCCGGTTATCGCTACCAGTTTCCCCGCGATCACTTCAATCACCCGGACTTCCGCACCGAATGGTGGTATTACACCGGCAACCTGCGCAGTCCAGAGGGACGCCGGTACGGCTTCGAGCTGACGTTCTTCCGGCGGGGCCAGCGCCGGGAGAAGGATGACAATCCTTCGGTTTGGCGTGTGGACGATCTCTACCTCGCCCATGTGGCGCTCACCGACATCGATGGCAAGCGTTTCGGCTACCAGAAACGCCTGAACCGCGCCGGTCCCGGCATCGCCGGCGTCAGCCTGGAAGAAGGTCGCATTTGGAACGGCAATTGGGCATCCCGCTGGGATAAGGCGACGAGCGTCGTAACCCTTTCTGCCGTGGCCGAAGGAATCCGCTTCACCCTCCGGCTCACGCCCCGCACACCACCGGTCATTCATGGCGAAAACGGCGTCAGCCAGGTCGGCCAACGGGCAGGCCAGGCAGCG
>JAGWQP010000099.1 GCA_028876805.1 Acidobacteriota bacterium
AACGACGCGGCCCGGCTGCGGGCGGACAGCTGGGATGCGTCCCTGCTTACGCTGCCCGAACATCAGTGCAAACCGCACCCGGCCGACTATGGCCCGCGGGGCCCGGCCAATCTGCGCATCTGGCCGGAAATCGACCGGGCCACCCAGAAGCTGATCGCTTATCACACGCACATTTCCTGGCAAGCCCCAGAACGCACGATATGGATGGATGGACGCCCGCATCCGCCCGACTACGCCGCCCATACCTGGCAGGGCTTCTCCACAGGGAAGTGGGAAGGCGACATGCTGACCGTCACCACCACCCACCTCAAGATCGGATGGATTCGCCGCAATGGCATTCCGCGCAGCGATAAAGCAACCCTCATTGAACACTGGATTCGACACGAGAATTATCTAACCCTGGTGAGCATCATCCAAGACCCCGTCTACCTAACGGAGCCCTTCCTCCGCACCACCAACTGGGTGATGGACCCGGACCAGCGCATCGACCCCTATCCCTGCGAGGCGGTCGTCGAGATCGACCGGCCCCTCGGCGTGGTCCCGCACCACCTTCCCGGGACCAATGGCTTTCTCGGCGAGTTTCCCGCAAAGTATGGACTACCTCCAGAGGCTGCTCGCGGTGGCGCCGAGACCATGTACCCGGAATATGAGCTGAAGATCAAAGAGATGAAACCAGTGACAGCGGCCCCTCATCAGACTGCGGCGGCCAGACCGCGATGACACTCCCATCTCTCCGTTCTTACTGGTTGCGGACAGCCTGTGTGCTGGCGGCAGGCGGGCTCCTTTCGGCGCAGCCAAGCCGCGCTCCCCAAACCCCGAATTTCGATACAGTCGAAGCGCACGTGCTGCCCGTACAAGGCAACGTGTACATGCTGGTGGGCGCGGGCGCGAACGTCACCATTCAGATCGGCAAAGACGGTGTGCTGCTGGTGGACACTGAATACCCCCAAATGGCTGACAAGATTTATGCCGCGATTCGAAGCTTAACCGACGGTCCCATCCGTTATATCATCAATACCCACGTTCATACGGATCATGTCGGAGGCAATGAGAAGCTGGCCAAGCTGGGAAGTACCATCGCCGGCGGCAACGTAGCCGGCAACTTGACGGACGCCAGCGTGGGAGCGGCCGTCGTCGCCCACGAAAATGTGCTCAACCGGATGAGTGCCAATACCTCGGGCCAGCCCGCGATACCGTTCGGAGCGCTTCCCACCGATACTTATACCGCCGGTGGCAGGAATCTGTTCTTCAACGGCGAGGCGGTTCAGTTGATTCACATCCCCGCCGCACACACCGACGGTGACAGCCTGGTCTTTTTCCGCCGTTCCGACGTGTTGAGTGCCGGCGACATCTTTACACCCAATAACTATCCCGTCATTGACCTCGCGCGCGGCGGCAACGTCCAGGGCGTGATCGCTGGCTTGAACAAGATCATCGAAATTACCGTACCGGCGGACAAACAAGAAGGCGGTACTTATGTAATTCCCGGACATGGCCGTTTGTGCGATCAAGCGGATGTCGTGGAATATCGCGACATGCTGACCATCATTCGCGACCGTGTTCAGGACTCGATTAAGAAGGGAATGACGCTAGATCAGGTTAAGGCCTCTAAGCCCACTCGGGACTACGACCCGCTCTATGGCTCCACCACCGGTTTGTGGACCTCCGATATGTTCGTGGAAGCCGTCTATAAGAGTCTCAGCTCCAAGCGATGACGAGGATCCGTTGATGTTTGAACGATGCCTGGCATGCGCACTAACTCGAGTCCGCGAGATGTCGGCTGGCAGCGTGGATCGAGTACTTGCCGGTTCGCCCTCGCCTTTGGGCCATTCGACTAATCGCCACTCTTCGCCGGCCAGCCGTCGCCGTGGGCGGATGGGCCCGCTGAGCGCAGCGTGAGCGCAATTCATACGTCCCTCCCTGGCGCCACGTCACCTCTTCCGGGTATCGGCCGCGAGAGATCGGCGAGTCGTTTGACCGACTTCCGGTTGATGCTTTCGATCTCGCTCAAGCAGCCATGGCGGCCGGCCGATCCCTTTATAGGCCAGGGACCGGTTTGGCTCCCTGGCCGAGATGCTCCCGCTGCTCATGATGCCCGCAGGAGCTCCATCTGCGTCAAACGCCGGGGCAGTTCGGCGACCTTCACTGCCAGCGCCGGCGCCCCGATAGGCAGGCCGGGATTTTCGCAACCACGGGTTTCGGGTTTAGGCGCCGCATTTTCGATTGGCGGGTGCCTCCCGTTTGGTGGGTCCGAAGCGCCTTTACCGCCAGTCTAGTGCGTCATGGCATAAGCCAGATAGTTGATGCCGTAGCGGTACGCCAGCAGCGTCATCGCCGCCGGGTAATAGGGCACATCCGCAAATTCCCAGGCGTCGCCCACGTCGGTGTTGAAGTTGACCGCCACGATCATCCGGTTCCTGTCGTCGTACAACGCCCGCCAGGCCGGCTCCGTCCCCGGGGGCTGCATCACCGTGATCGTTCCCCCCGAACCGTGGCGGAGGTGCCGGGAGCCGGGAATAAACGTACGGTCCTTTTCCTGGATATCGTAAAGGATGTGCATCACTTCGTCGGCCTGACCGATATCGGTGATGGGCTTGTTGGGGAAAACGCGGTCCATCGTCTCGCGGAACCACCCCCACTCCTGGGGGCCCCAGAAATCATCGACCACCAGAAAGCCGCCGCGCAGCAAGTATTCCCGCATTCGGGCGATCTCGGGATCGCTCAGATCCCAGTAGCCGGTCTGAGTGGCGTAAATCCAAGGATAATCAAACAGACGGCGATCGAGCAGGCTGGCGTGCCGGGGATCGCCCACGTCGATGCGTGTCAGCCGCTCAACTCCGGCGGAAAAGTGATCTTCGGCGTCGGGCCAATCCTGCAGCCACCACCCGCGCCCGCGTCCCCGGCGGGAGCGGAACCCGAAGCCGATTTCGTACTGCGGAAGGTCCGTGTACTCGAGCCGCAAAAAATGATATTCGGCTTCGCGTGGCGGGATGTCGGAGGCCCCTTCTTCGGGCCCATCGAAACGGAAGCGCCCGTGCTGCGCCAGCGCCGCCAGGGCAATGACCCCGAGCCCGCCCACCACCAGGCCCGCGCGCCGAAGACCGCGACTCATTTCTACTCATTGTAGCCCGGACCTCTGGGCGGGCGAACCGCACCCCGAGAAATCGGCGCTTCCTACCTTGCTGTTACCATAACGCTAACCCGTACGGTTACGATATAAAGTCAGCCACGGGACGCGGTCTTTCGCGCGATCGCCGATCCCACCGGCCGCAAGATCCTCCACGGGTTGCGCAGAGACCGGCGCACAGCCAGCGAGATCGGCAGAGAATTTTCTTACCAGCCGTCCCGCGATCTCGAGGCAGCGGCATCCACAGTTGTCATCTGAACGCGAAACCGCTGCGCGCGATCGGCCATTGGCTCCGGGGTTCCGAAGCGTACTGGGGCCAGATGCCGCGGAATCTCAAAAAACTACGTGGAGGACAAGCCATGAACAGGGCAACGGCAAGCACATCCCCGTTTCAAGAAATCGCCATCCAAGCTCCCGCGGAATGAATCTTTGCAGCGCTGATCACCCCCGCTCAGCGGGCGAAGTGGTGGGGCGCCGAAGGGAGATTCGAGACCAGGCATATCGAGTCGGATCCGCGGCCTGAAAGCTTTTCCGCGTGAGCAGGGGGTATCGCCGCGTCTAACACCCACGCCGGCTTGTGTTCACGTCGATTGGGGACTCCGCAGGAGGACTTAACCGAGCGCGAGGTGCGGACCTACTGGGGCCTTGCGAGGGGAGGCACCCCCTCCGGCCCCGAGCCATCGCGGCTGGCCTCAAATTCTCAGTGGGGCTCGAGGCGTACGCCGAGGACCCGTCCGCATCGCCGTCACTTGGGAAATGACGCCAGTTGCGGTTTGGCGCCTGCCGGCAGCGGGCTGCGCGCCGTGTTCATGACCATCGATAAGTAGACGTAATATCCTTCGAGGTTCGCCAGCTCCACCACGCCTGCTTCACCGAACCGAGTGAGCGCCCTCGCATAGGTCGCGTCGCTAAGGCTCTTGTTGTGCAGCAGCTCGGCGCAGAAGTCGTATAGAATCTCTTCGTCCTCCGCCATATGTTCCGGACGCCGTCCCGCCGCCACGTCGGACACCACCGCGGACGCCAGCCCGGCCCGGGCGGCCGCCGCCGAATGAGCGTTCCACTCGTAGTTGTTGGTCCATTCGCGGGCGGCAATCAGAATCGCCAACTCGGTCAACCTGTTTCCTAGCACCGGCCGGTTCTGCACGTGCAGGCGCATCTCGACCGCCGGAACCACCCAATCGGGCACCCGCAGGAGCACCGACCAGGGCGGCCCCGTGAGATCGGCATTGCGAAGATTCCGGTAGTCGGCGACGGCTTTTCTCTGCGCCTCCGTCATTTTCTCCGCCGCGACGGGCGGCAGCCGGTCCTGCGCACCTGCCCCCCAGGCGAGAACCAGAAGCGCTACGAGCGATCGTCCCATGTACGACTCTCCCTTCCGTTCAACTGTGGCACAAAGCTCTAAGTTGTCGACCACGCGAGGCGCGGTTTTGAGCCGCCCGAAAGCCGGGACGCTTCGCGTCGGCCGAAGCCGGAGTGCGTCGCCGCACTGCCACGGCATCTAAGCCTCCGGCAACGCCATGCGGTAGATGGTCCAACCCTTCAGCGGCGTCGCGCCGAGGGATTCATAGAAGGTGATTGCCGAGTGGTTCCAATCGAGGACGATCCATTCCATGCGTGCGCAGCCGCGCTCCCGCGCAATCCGCGTCAGTTCGGCGACCAAGGCCTTGCCGATCCCGCGCCCGCGCCACTCAGGCCGCACGAAAATGTCTTCCAGGAACAGGCCACGGCGGCCACGCCAGGATGAAAAATTGTGAAAGTAAAGCGCGTATCCTACCATCTCCGGGCCAGCCTCGACAACCAACGCCTCGACCGACGCGCGTCTACCGAACAGCGCTTCACGCAGCAGATCGTCGGTCAGCGAGACCGCGCCCGGGGCCGCTTTCTCGTAGTCCGCCAGGGCGCGAATCAGCGACGCAATCGCTGGTACGTCGGCCTCCGCAGTCGACCGGATCTTCCACTCGGTTGTCATGGGCTAGGTGTGGCGCTTGTTCTTGTGCTGCTTGTATTTCGGTGCCTTGTATTTCGGAGTCTTGTATTTCGGCGCCTTGGCCTTGCCCGGCTTGGTCTTGCGGAATTGTGACGCCGGTTTCTCGCGAGCACCCAGTGTCACCGTGAAGCCCGAGGCCAGTGCCACCGCCAACGCTAATGTGCGCATTCTCATTCCCTTCATCCTACTTCGTCAGTCGGGGAAAGCTCAAACTTGCTCGTTCGCTAACTCCCGCTGCCGGTCAGCCACCGATACATCCGGAAGAAACTAAGCACCGTCACCAAGATGCACAGGTACGAAGCCACTTGCCAGACGCGTTCCTGCCAGGCATCCTCCCGCCTCCGCAGTCCGGCGAAGTATGCCACTCCAAAGCCACCCGCCAGCCCGCCAATGTGCGCCGCGTTGTCGATCTGCAGCCCGGGCAGAAAGCCGATGATCAACATGTAGATCACCCAGCGAATGTACTGGCTGCGAATGGCTGCGCCTAACGCACTGCGGTGATGAATACCGACGGCGATCATGGCCCCGATCAGCCCCATGATGCCGGCCGAGGCGCCAATCGACAAATAAGGGCTCCATAGCGTGCTCGCAACGAAACCGAGCACGGTGCCCACGAAATAAATCACCAGAAGCCGGCTGGTACCGTAGAGCTCTTCCACCTGTGCGCCCACATCGAACAGCACCCAGGAGTTCATCGCGATATGCAGCAGGCCGCCGTGCAGAAAACCGGCCGTCACCAGCCGCCACGACTGGCCCATGACAACAATAAAGTACCGTGATTTGGCGCCGAAGGCGGCCAGCGTGTTCGAGTCGAGGTTCAAGAAAGCTTCGCTGTTGCCGGCGCGCATGCTGGCCACGACGGTGGCGATGTAGAGTCCGAAATTAACCAGCAGAATCAGAACCGTCGTAAAGTGCGCATGGGGAATCAGGCCGCCCAGAATCGGCGCCGGGTTGCGGCGATCGACCGCCCGCGCGCCCACTCTCTCGTTGCAGTAAGGACAAACGCGATCTTTGGTAGTGATGAACGCCCGGCAGTGCGGGCACATCCGTCGGGTCTCCATCTGCTTCATTTTACAACCCGTTCGCCTGCCGTCCCGGAATGGCATTCTGCTACAATCGAAGATCCCGCGATCATGAAACCCGAGCGCGAGTACCGCGACGACATTGTCCAGATCGGCCGCCTGGTGTTCGACAAAGGATGGGTGGCTTCAAACGACGGCAACATCAGCATCCGTGTAGATGCCGAACGGATCCTGGCCACGCCTACGGGAATGTGCAAGGGAATGATGCAGCCCGACGACCTGATCGTCCTCGACCGGCAGGGCCGCAAGATTTCCGGACGCCGCGAAAAGACCACCGAGATCGACATGCACCTTACCATCTATGATCTTCGGCCCGACATCCGCGCCGTGGTGCATGCCCACCCTCCCGTGGCCACGGGATTCGCCACCGCCGGCCGGCCGCTTAACCTGGCGCTGCTGCCGGAGGTGATCATCTCCTTCGGTTGCGTCCCGCTCGCCGGGTACGGATTGCCGGGAACGCGCGAGCTGACCGAGCCGATGCGCCCCCTGATCCCCAAACACGAGGCGCTATTGATGGCCAACCACGGCGCTGTGTGTTACGGAGAAGACGTGTTTCAGGCCTATTTTCGCATGGAGACCGTAGAGCACTCGGCGCGCATCCAGCTGGTGGCCGAACTATTGGGCGGCCCTAACGTGCTTCCGCGCGCGGAGGTGGCCAAGCTGCTCGATGCGCGTGCGCGCTACGGCGTCCGAGCGCGTTCGAGCGGCGAACCCGATTGCCCAGTGGTGGCGGAAGAATACCCGGACGAACGCGTCACAGTCACGCGCGCGGAGCTGATCGGGCTGGTGGATGAGGTCTTGCGGTCACGTGGGCTGGCCAAAGAATTCTTCGGGGAGAACAACGATGGGTGAAGCCTTAGGAATGATCGAAACGCGCGGCCTGGTGGCCATGATTGAGGCCGCCGACACCATGGTGAAGGCCGCCAAGGTGACGCTGATCGGCTGGGAAAAAATCGGTTCCGGCTACGTGACGGCTCTGGTCCGCGGCGACGTGGCCGCCGTGCGCGCCGCCACCGATGCCGGCGCCGCCGCCGCCCGCCGCGTCGGCGAACTCATCGCCGTCCACGTCATCCCCCGTCCGCACCAGAGCCTGGAAGACGTCCTGCCGATCGGCAAAGCACAGGCCGCTTCCAAGTAGCCGGCTATGATTCTGGCACGCGTGGTGGGGACCGTGGTGGCTACACGAAAAGACCCACGCCTCGAAGGCAAGAAGCTCCTCATCTTGAAACCGGTCTCGCCGGAAGGCAAAGACGAGTCTGGGTATGTGGTCGCCGTCGATACCGTCAGCGCCGGCTATCGCGAACGCGTCATCGCCGTCTCCGGCAGCTCGGCCCGCATGGCCGAAGGCTGCAAGGACACGCCCGTCGACACCGCTATCATCGGCATCGTCGACGACGTGCGTCTGGACTGACGTGTTTCTCGGCCGCGTCGTTGGGTGCGTCTGGGCTACCAGCAAAAACCCGTCGCTCGAGGGCCTGCGATTGCTTCTCGTGCAGCCGCTCACTCCCGAATTGCAGAAGACCGGCAAACGCCTGGTGTGCGCTGATTGGACCGGCGCGGGCGCGGGCGAACTGGTCTATTGGGTGCGCGGCCGCGAGGCCAGCATGCCGTTCCTGCCCCGTCAGGTGCCTGCCGATGCCACTATCGTGGGCATCGTGGATGAAGTTGAACTCAAGTGGAGCGCGCCATGTTGATCGGGCGCGTAATCGGCCAACTTGTGGCGACGCACAAACACCCCAGCCACGAAGGACGTAAGATTCTAATCGTACAACCTCTCAATCTCGATGGGAGCGATCGGGGCGACGCGGTGCTGGCTCTGGACGCGGTCGACGCCGGCGTGGGCGACCGCATCCTGCTCTCCACCGACGGGTGGGCTTCGTCGAGCGCCGCTGGCCGCCCGCAGTCGCCGATCGACATGGCGGTGATTGGATTCATCGACGAGATCGAAATCCTCCGCGGCGTCTCCTAAACCCAGACAAGGATGAGTTGAATCTTCAAGACCAGAGCTTTCAACCCTCAGCGTTCCGCTTTTGAATTGGCGAGGTAGTTCCCCATCCTCCCAAGTAGAGCAACGCGAACCGCTAGCGGGCTTTCGCGCGAAGCTGGATAGGCTGGAGCGGAAGGTCACGCCGCGGACGGCTGCCGCTACCTCGGCCCCCACCTTCGGTCGAATCAAAACGCCTGGCGCTCCAGCCGATCGAGCAGACTGGAAAGATTTGGAGCGACGTCAGTGCGGCCGCCAAATCGCCAGGCATTATAGGTCGCGGTAAATTCGGCCACCGTCAGACTCCAGGCGGAGGGGGGCAGCGAGGCGGCAAACTCGGCGGGAGTGAACCAGGGCGGCTTTTGATAGCCGCGCCGCTTCAAGACATGCAACATGCGCCGGTAGAGTAGCGTGGAGTCTCCCACCCCGGGTAGCCCGCGGCGCACGCGCCGCACGCGGCGGCGCATGCGGACCAGGCGGATGGCCGGCGGTCCCAGCAGCCAAAGGGTCGCGCCGAGCGCCAGCCCTCCCGCCAGGCCCGGGCCGAAGTGGCGGATCCAAGACGTGACGCTCGATTGCCAATCGATCTCGACGCCGGCCACCGAATCGAACCAGCGGATGCCGAATCGCCGCGCGCCCTTCTCCACCCGGTCGGCCAAGGTGCCCTGGCGGTTGACGTCGTAACTGACCACCCATTCGCGCCAAAAGGTCTCACCGGCATCCAGATACAGGCTCAGCCGTGTCAGGAGGGCGAAGCCGGGCGGACTGGGATCGGGCGGTGTGGGGTCGAACGTCGTCCATCCATACCCGGGGATCCACGCCTCCACCCAACTGTGTGCGTCGGAGGCCCGCACCACCCAAAGCTCCGTGAGTGGATTGTAGATGCCGCTCTGAAATCCGGTAGCGAGCCTTGCGGGAATGTGGAGCGTGCGCAGCATCACGGTCATCGCCGAGGCGAAGTACTCGCAATACCCCTTCTTGCGCGTGAACAAGAAGTAGGCCAGCGGGTCGGAGACTTCATGTTGGGGCAGCTCGAGCGTGTATCCATACTCGGTGCGCAGATGACGCTCAACAGCGCGCGCCCGCTCGAGGTCGGTCGAGGCATGCCCGGCGAAGGTGCGCGCCAGTTCCGGAATCCGGGGATCGAGGCTCGGCAACTGCAGGTAGCGCTCGCGCGCCGCCAGGCCCATCACGGTCGCAGCATCCGTCGGCGGCGCACTCTCGGGCGGTTCTTCCAACCGGCTGTAGGCGTCGTAGCGAAAGCCAGGCGCGGGCAGCTGGCTGAGGCGGTAGCTGCCCGTATCGGTTCGGAGCACCCGGAGTTGCCGGAGATCGAGCCGCTCGGGGGCGCCGGCAAAGAACAGGGCATCGGTATCAACGGCGTCCAAGTCGACGTGGTAGTTGATGTGCTGTCCAGTACGCAACGCTCCGGGCGGACTGAGTTCGACGTGTCCGTTCTCGACCGGGATGCTGTCGGCTTGGGGGTTCGGATTCAGCCATCGCTTGCCATCGAATTCGGCGAGTGCCCCGCCCCGCCACTTGAGTCCGGCGACGAGTTCGCGACGGAAGATCCGCACGTGCATGATGACGCGCGACGTGGTTTTGATTTCGCCAATCTCGCCGAGCGTCACCTGGTCGGAAAACCCGGGCAAGTAGGCGCGGCGCACGGGCAGGCGCGAGAGAGCTGCATCGGCGGTCCGCGGCAAGACAAAGAACAGGCCGGCGGTTAGCACCATGATGCCAGCCGTGATCGATACCGAAAGCACCGCCAGCCGCGGGTAGAACCGTTTCAGACCGGAGCGCGGCGTTGCGGGAGTCCGCTGAATGCGGCCTCGGATTTCGCCGCTGGTCAGGGCGCCCATGGCGCTGAGCAGAAACAGGGCCAACAAGACGAAGAAATTGAAGTTGATCGAGAGAATGGCCGCAGCCAGAAGCTCCAGAAAGGCGATGACAGCCGTATAGAGGTAGTCGCGGTTGGTCTTGGCCGTAAGGATCTTCATGACGGCCAGAAAGAACACCAGGTGGACCGTCGCAGTGAGAAACTCTCGCGAGAGCAGAAAATAGTCGATCCAGAAGAACCCGATGTAGAACAGCGTGGCGAAAGTGACCAGGCGTTCGGACAGTTCCAGCCGCACCAGGCCGGCGATCCAAAGCGCCCGCAACAGGAGCCCGGCCGCGGTGAGTGCTACCGTGGGTCGATCCAGATAGCCCGAGCCGGCCACAGCCAAGTAGCCGCTCGCCACCAGCCCAAGGAGCGAGAACTGAAAGAAACGCTCAATGGAAGCGGCGGCTTCGGTTTCCGAACGCGCCATAATGTTTATTTTACCGGAGGTTCTCTTTCACAAAGCCATGGACAAAGAACCCGTTGGGATCGTGGTGCACGCGGTCGGCAAGACCGGAGTACTGCACCAGTTGACCGGCGTCATCGCGCAGCACGATGGCGACATCACGTCGGTCGAGATCCTGGACAACTGGCCGAACCCGGCCCGGACGTATTTTGAAGTGGTGCTCCCGGACGATCCCGAGAGCCTGGTGGCCGACTTGCGCCGGCTGACCATTGTTCGGCAGGTCGAAATCGTCAAGACGCTGGACAAGATCTACGGAAAACGGATCATCATCGTGGGCGGCGGAGCGCAAGTCGGGCAGGTGGCGATCGGCGCCGTATCGGAGGCGGACCGCCATAATATCCGCGGCGAGCACATTTCGGTGGATACGATTCCGCTGGTGGGCGAGCAGAAACTGGCCGATGCGGTGCGGGCTGTGGCACGCTTGCCGCGCGCCAAGGCTTTGGTGATGGCTGGAGCGCTCATGGGCGGAGAAATCGAAGCGGCTGTGCGGGAGGTGCGGCAAACCGGGTTGTTGGTGATCAGCTTGAACATGGCCGGCAGCGTGCCAGAGGCCGCCGACCTGGTGGTGACCGATCCGGTACAGGCCGGCGTAATGGCGGTGATGGCGGTGGCGGAGACTGCGAAATTCGCCGTGGAACGGCTGAAGCGAAGGGTGTTTTAGGGAACAACAAGCGCTACCGGCTCTGGTCCCCGACCCTCGGCGCGTAGTCTAGACATCCGCACGATCGAGAGGCTGGACCTCACCGGGAACACCGTCGCGCCTTCGATGCGCCTGCTGCCGCTCAGGGTTCTTGCCACAGGCCCCCTGTCGGATCCGCCAATTCCAGATGGTATACCGGCAGTAAGGGAAGCGCCTCGAGATCGGATCCGGGCGTGCGTACAGGCGACCGTTGGGCAGGCGCGCTTGACCTAGTCTATTCCCCGCGGGAGGCTCGACAATCGGAAGGGGGCCTGAAACTCTCTATACTCGCGTCCTCTTGATTCTGAACTCGGTAGCTTGGATGATCACTCGGGATTCGGATGGGGCCGCGAACTCGGGCGAGGGGCGAGGCACTAGAAACGACGCGCTAGGCTGATACCACAAGGCGGCTTCTGACTCGCATCGGCGCTAGAATACGGGAGTGACGAAGATGCCACACTTCCAGGGACCCACCAGGGTGACGAGCTCGGACGCGCTCGAACGGCTCAAGGAGCTTGGCCCCTGGTTTTACGAGTTTGACCTGGGTGAATATGGGCGTACGGAGTCCGAACTTCCTCTCGAGGTGCGGCCCGTACACTAGAGCCGGCTGGCCATGGTCGAACGTGTGGTTGACGAACAATTTCGCGGGCGTCTGGACCGCGTGCGGTGTCTCGATGTCGGATGCCACGAGGGCTACTACTCGGTCGCTATGGCACCGAAGGGGATGCGGGAAGTGCGGGGGATCGACGTCCGCCAGTCCAGTCTGACCAAGGCTCGGTTTGTGGCCGAGCTGGTCGGGCTGAAAAACGTGACGTATGAAGAGTGCAACATCGAGGACCTGAGCAGCGAGATCGGACCCTACGATCTGTGCCTGTGCCTCGGGTTGTTATACCATCTCGAAAACCCGGTGTTGACCTGCGCAAGATCAGCAGCATCACCGGGGAGGTATGCATCATCGAAACCCAGGTGGTCGACGAAGTGGAAGGAAGTGCAGAATGGGGGGCGCGCGCGTGGACCCGCCCGTACCAGGGCATTCTGGCCCTCATCGATGAATCGGGCGAATTCTACAACCACAATTCCGAAACGGGTGCTTCGCCCATCGCGGCCTGTCCCCCGCCAGAGGCGCTCGAGTTCATGCTACGGCAGGCGGGTTTCCGCCGGACGGAAATCGTTGATCCGCCCGCGGACGCCTACGAGCAGCACCGCCGAGCGAAGCGCCTCGTCTGGATCGCATACAAGTGAACGACCGGCGCGATAATGAGGCTATCGTCTTCCGAGGCTTGGCCCGCGCGATAGCCGCCGCGTTGCTGCCGGCCTGCACTCTTGCCGTCGGCCAGATGCGCGATTACCGGGACAGAGTCGGAATTTACGTCTGGGGAAGGCTGGCAGGAGGCCTCGAAAACGCAGCGGCCGACGTAAAAAGCCTGGGTGCGGACCGCGTTGTCCGCGTCGCCATCGGGCCCAGCCGGTCTTGGGACCCTACTGGGCAGGCCGATAACTCGCCTCTCGATAGGAAGGTCCGTCGCGCCGACTACCGCGCGTTCCTGGCAGCGTTCCCGGTGGTGATGCTGACCGCATACGACAGTGCGTCGCTCGAACGATATAAGAGTAGTCGGCTCGACAAGACCCAACTGGCTGCGGTGCGCGATGAGTTCCGCCGCTTCACCCTGGAGCTGGCGAAGGCTCCGGGGCGAAAGATCATTTCCAACTGGGAATTCGAGAATGACTGCGCCGCACCCCAGTGGGCAGGCTGCCAGGAATATTACCAGGCACGGCTCAACGGGATTCTTGAAGGGCGCAAACAAGCCAAGGCGCTCGGCTATCCCGGGGAAGTTCTCACCGCGTTTGAATTCACGATCGTCCCCGGGTTCCAGGGAAAACCCTCAGGCTTGGTAGAAGTGGGAGCGCGGCTCAAGGGCGTGGACCTGCTCTCGTACAGCTCCTGGTGGTCGATCGCTTGGGACGCCGACGCAGCCAAGGTCCACAAAGATTTCGTGTATCTGGCTGGCTTGCTCCGGAACGCCGCGGTGGAAAGGAGGTTGACAACGCGGCTAGTGATCGGAGAGTTCGGCGAGTATTGGAATATGTTTCCGGATGGCGCGCGAATGAAGGCTTTGGTGGACGCCAGTCTCGACAACGGGATCGAGTACCTGTTCAACTGGGTGCTGTACGACCAGCCAGGGAATAAGGATGAATGGGGGCGCGATGCCTCGCACTTCGGCAAATACAGCCTGGACCGGATGCTGACCCCGCAAGGCGAGGCGTTCCGGCGGTGGTTCCGACCCGCAGCGACGCCAATGGCCATGCCGGCGGCCAAATAGATGAGCCGGTCCGTTTCCCTTGTCCGCACAGAGGCTCCGGCGGAGGAAACCGGCGCTGGCATTCGCGTTCCGCTATTGGACGGACTGCGCGGTATGGCCATCCTCATGGTGCTTTTTTTTATTTCACGACCTACCTGGCGCAGTGGACAGGTGGCAGTAACCAGACGGCTCTTCTTTCTCGTGGGTGTGTCCCAGATGGGCTGGCCGGTGTCGCGCTCTTTTTCATCCTTAGCGGTTATCTGATTCTCGTCGACAGTGTGGGGCGCGGCCTGGCGCTGGGATCATCGCCATCACCAGGCGCAAATAATTGGCTGAACCGCGCCTGGGCCGTTCGGGGCTCACCTCTGGCGCCGCGTTCGTCTTGGTCTCCGCCCTTTTCACGGGAACGACCTGGGCCGAATTGGAGCCGGCGCGGATCGGAATTGACTGCTGCCGCAGCGGCATCATGCGCACCGTGGCTACCGGGACCCGGGTGTCGATCTGGCGTTCACCGCAGTGCTCGCGATGCTCATCCGTAGCAATCGGGGACTGCTGCGGCTCTTCCGACGGCGGGTTCCGGTATGGATCGGGACCATCTCCGAGGGATTCTACTTCAGCACATTCCAGGCCTGAACATCACCCACCCCGGGGCCGGCGCCCTGCCGGGAATCCCGCCGCACGGATCCGCCGAGGTGTTTTTGCCGGTCATGACCGCGATTTCGTGGGCCTGGTTTTCGGGAGCGTTGTTCGAGTCGCGGATTTTAAGGCTGAATGACCGCTTTCGGTACAGGACGCCGCGGGCGAGGCGCTCGTGACACGGGCTAGCGCGAATTAGCCTTTCGGATCGAGGATGAATGTCGGCGCCAAGCCTTCGGCGGAGGAGAAACCGGTGCTGCCGCTCGAAAGCCAACTCGAGCAGCCCTGCACCTTCCCGAGATAGGCGTGCGGCCGCACATCCACCTGTAGTTCGCGGAACTCCAGAATACCGAAGCTCATCAGCGGGAACAGGGAACGGACCGGATCGACCTTTTCCTGAACCACGTAAGGCGTGCGCATGGCCTGTTTCAAGGCGCGCTCCCAGGCGGTGTCATCCATCTCCCAGCCGAGATACGTATGCTGGTCGCTGTAATCGTCGTTCGGTTTGAGCGTCAGGCGCTGGCGGTTGCGGGTGATGAAATCGGCGAGATCGATGGTGCGCTCGTCGTAGGTGGTCTTGCTGGCAGAGACCAGACGCGTCCATGGCACATGTTCGCGAATGGCCTTTCGCTCGGCCGCCGGAAACTTGGCGACCAGCGTTTCGTCGGTGAGCAGGCCGAACATCGCCTTTTTGTGAGCCAGCTCCGAACGAAAGCTGTTGACCACGCAGACCGCGCGATCTCGATACGCCTGCACCAGCGGGTGGCTGAGGTCGAACCGGATCAGAAACTCGTGTACACCCAATCGGCGATAAACCAGGTCGATTTCAAACGCGCCTTTGCGCAGCACGCCGTTGCGATACTCCAATTGCTCGGGGGAGGCGATTTCGACGGCGTAGCCTTCGTCGCGGAAAAAGTCGCGCAACAGGGTGTATTCGCTCTCTCCGGAATGAAATACCGGCCGGAACTCGACGATCGCCATGTTCGGCTTCTTGGTCCCGCCAAACTGTTTGTAAGCCTTCAACAAAGCCTGCAGAAAATGCTTACGGCCGCCAACGCGCGTCAGCGTGTATCTTTTGCGGAGCTCTTTGATCGGAGGCGCGTCGTAAAACAGGTCCGCCAGAGCATCGGAGTACCCTGCGCCCGTGGGTAAATCGGCGTTATATTGAACAAAATGAAGATGCCCGTTGCACACGTGAGAGTCCAGGCGGGCGGCCACCTGTAGCGATGGGTAGCCCGGATCAATCGAGGCCAACATCTTTTCGGCGGGCAGCAACTCCAAGCGTGCCAACAGGACCGGGTTGGCCAGCACCATCTGTTCCATGCGGCCGATAGCACCAAGCAACGCTTCGGCGCTCCGGACGAGGCTGTCGTACTGACGGCGGGAAACGAAATTGGGACGCAGGAACGGACAAATCAGCCGTCCGCCCGCAGAGAGACCGCCCTCTTCCATGCGACGGTGGAGCGCTTCGGCCCATGAGAGGTCGCGAAAGGGTCCGGTTTCCAGGGACTTGTTATATCTGACGACAGCGTCGTCCAAATAGGACATCGTTGCTTCGGGACCTGCTTGTACTTCGAGTATCCCACACCGGCGCTGAAAACGATAGCTTGATCCCGCCTAGATGCCTCGCAAATATAACATAAATAATGAGTTAACTCGTTGAAAAGAAGGGCAATGAGAGGGTGCTAAACCGACCTTTTAAGCCGCGGTCTAGAAAAAGCCGCGCGGCTGCGATTCGGTGCGCGCCGACTCGATTTACTTCTGGTTGGTCTCCCGGGCGAGCCGGACGCGAGCGTTCTCCAGCTTCTTGGTAATCTTGGCGATATCTTCCGGGTCGTTGTCGGCAGCCGAACCGGCCTGATACCGTTGCAATGAGGTCTGCCACTGGGCGATGGCCTCTCTGGTTTTGCCCAGTTTCAAATAGAGATCCCCTAGATGATCGTGGACCGTCGGATCATCGCCCATCCGTTCCGAAGCTCGGACGAGGGGACCTTCGGCCTGGTCGAGTTTTCCCTGTTGATAATAGACCCATCCCAAACTATCCAGATATGCCCCGTTGTCGGGATCGATTTCCAACGCCTTCGAAACCAGCTGCTGCGCCTCATCGAGCCGGATACTGCGGAAAGCGAGCATGTACCCCAAATAGTTCAAGGCGCCGGAGTTATCCGGCTCCAACTCGAGTACCTTGTGAAACTCGGCCTCGGCGGCATCGTAATTCTTCATGCGCTCGTGCATGGCGCCGCGGGTAAACAGGACCCGAACCTTTTCGTCGTCGGACTTAGCCAGTGGTTCGGCCTGGTCGATCGCTTTATTTTCCTCCGAGTAGCGCTTTCCCTTGTCGTAGACCTGTGCCAGGCTCAGAAGGGTTTCCAGGTCGGCTCCATTCTTGAGCAAGCCCCGCACCTCGGCGGCAGCGTCATCCGTTCTGCCGCGTTCGGCGAGGACCGAGGCGTGCGCGAGCACGACCATTTTCTCGTTGGGAAACTTCTTTTTGGCCGCCTCGGCTTCGCGCGTGGCACTCTCGTAGTCCTTCGCCTGCTGGTAGGTCTCGATGATCTGCACGGCGACGCGCGGCGCGCCTTCTTGGTCGAGCGGAATGATCTGGCGGAAGGTATCGATAGCCTGCGGGTATTGGTTGGCCTTCACGTAGAGCAGCCCCAGCCGCTCCAGCATGAGGGCGCGATTGGCGGACTCACCGGCCGAATAGGTTTTGCGGGCGGTTTCCTCGAGCAGGCTCTTGAGGGACCCAATCGCCTGGTCGGTCTTGCCTTGCGCATCGAGAAGGTAGACTTCGGCGTAACGGACGTCCAGGTTGTCAGGCTCGATGGCCTTGGCTTGCTCCAAGGCCTGCTGCGCTTGGACCAGGTCGTGTTTGGCCCGGTAGATCTCGCTGATGTGCAACCGCAAACTGACGTCTTTCGGCTCCTCGGCGGCGAGCCGCTGGTAGAGTGCCAGCGCTTCATCGTATTGGCCGGAGCCGAACAAATCCTGGGCGAGGTTGCGGCGCAGACGGCTGCTGTCGGCGGACAGCTCCACGGCCTGCTTCAGCACGGCCGCAGCTTTTTTGTAGTCCTTGATTTGTTCGTACGCGCCGGCGAGGGCGGCCAGAGTCCGCTCGTTGGGCCTGCGATCGGTAGAGGCCTTCAGCTTATCGATGGCCTTGTTGATGTCGCCCAGATCGAGGTACAACTGCGCCAGCCCGGTCAGCGCATCCTCGTTGTCGGGCTCAGCCTTGAGCGCGTTGCTAAACGCCTTTTCCGCTTCCACGGAGTTGTTTGCCACGCGATCGAGGCGCCCGAGAATCACCCAGCTGTCGGCGTCGTGGGGGTCCTTTTCAACGACCTTCTGGTATTGCTCCATGGCCCGCCGCAGCATGTCGGCGTTAATCCGGCCCTGCTGTGGGTCACCCAGCCTGCGCGTGTAGATCCGTCCGAGCATGCGGTGCGCATCCAGGTTGTCGGGATTTTGCTTGAGCATATCCTCGGCCAGAGCGACGGCGTCCTGCAGCCGGTTGGACTGAATGTACAGGTCCGTCAACTCGTCGAAAACGAAGCTGGCAGAGGGATCCTGTTTCAGCGCCTCTAGGTAGTGTTGAATAGCCTTAGAAACGTACTCGCGGCTATTTCCCGAAGAGCCTGCCAGTTCCGTGTACAGGCGCCCCATGGCAAAGTTGTAATAGGCAGCAGCCCGATTGTCGGACGGTGTGTTGAGATTTGCGGCGGGAGTTTGCGCGTACAAAATGCAGCCCAAGCCGGCCAACAGAAGAAGCGCTCTACAGAAGCGAGTCATGCCATTAACTTTCTTTCGACCCACGGGAGGACCCAGGGATAGTCGAAGGCCACCTAATTCATTGTATAACGGCCTCGCTCCCGGTGTTTTCTAGTGCCGCCGAAACCCGAACACGGCTCCGCAAGTTCCGACGCGCGGCAGCTCCCGCTGGTTGCCGTAATCGGAGCTACCGGTTCGGGAAAGAGTTCCCTGGCACTCGATCTTGCCCAGAATTTCCAGGGCGAGATCGTGAATTGCGACTCGCTGCAGGTCTATCGCCATTTTGACCTGGGCACCGCCAAGGTGCCCTTCAGAGAGCGTCGCGGGATCCGCCATCACATGATCGATCTCGTAGATCCCGACGAAGTATTTACCGCCGGAGCGTACGCCCAAAAGGCGCGGGCGGCGATCGCGGATATCTCGGCGCGCGGGCGAGTGCCGATCGTCGCCGGAGGAACGGGATTTTATTTACGCGCTCTGCTCTGCGGTCTTTCCGAAGGCCCGGCCCGCGACCAAGCCCTGCGTGACCGATTGGCGACGCGGGAGAAACGCCGCGCGGGTAGTCTCTACCGGCTGTTGGGGCGATTCGATCCGCGGGCTGCCCGCCGGATTCATCCGCATGACGTGCCGAAGGTGACGCGCGCCCTGGAGGTGTGCCTGCTGGCACGCCGTCCCGTGACCGACCTGTTCGAGAAAGGCCGCAACGCTTTGGTGGGATACCGCACACTGAAGATCGGTCTGTGGCCGGATCGCGAAGCCCTCTACCAGCGCCTGGACCGCCGGTGCCACCAGATGTTTGAAGGGGGACTCACCGCAGAAGTCCGCCGGATTCTCGATCTGGGTTTTGCACCCACCTCGAAACCGTTTGAATCGCACGGCTACCGGCAGGCTCTTCAACAGCTGCGGGGCGAGTTGACACCGCAAGAGGCGCTGTCTTACGCGCAGCGAAATACCCGCCGCTATGCCAAACGCCAGATGACGTGGTTCCGGCAGGAGCCAGGGACCGACTGGCTCCACGGGTTCGGCGACGACGCCCCCATCCGCCAGGCCGCGGCCGACCGCGTGGCGACGTTTATGGCGGCCTGGGACATTTAACAGCTTTGAATCAAAATGTCGCGGAACATTTCCGAGATGTCTTCGTCTGATGGGGTGTAGTCAGGATCTCACTCATCAAAAACTGAAAATCTGGGAGGTACCGGGAATGAAGCGGAAACTTCTGCTCGCTATCAGTGTGGCTGGACTGGCTGTCGCCAGCGCCAAGTCCTATTCGATCGAATTGTTTCAGCCAGCCATGCTCGGCAACACGGAACTGGCGGCCGGCACGTACAGAGTCGAAGTGGTGGACCAGAAAGCCGTGGTCACCAACGGCCGGAAGCACTGCGAAGCGCCGGTCAAGGTGGAAACCGCGGACGGCAAGTACAACAGCACCACCGTGCGTTTCAGCAACGGTGATGGGAAGATGCACATTCAAGAAATCCACATCGGCGGGAGCAGGACCAGGCTGGTTTTCAACGAATAACGGATCACGCGGATCACATTCTCCAGTTTTTCCACGGGCAGGTTTCGCTGGTTCGAACCTGCCCCGCACGGTGTGCCGAGCCGCCGTCAGCTAAACTGGAATGGATGTACCGGTATTTGGCCGTCGCAGCGCTCGCGTGCGGCTGGCTCCGAGCGGAAACGGTTCTAGTCCTTCCGTTTTTCAATCATACTCAGTCATCGAATCTGGATTGGATCGGCGAGAGCATCTCCGAGAGCGTCAACGATTCGCTGGCCTCCGCAGGTCTGCTGGTCCTTGATCGCGACGACCGGCTGGAGGCGTACCGGCGTCTGTCCTTGCGGCCGGGCGCCGAGCTGACGCATGCTTCGATCATCAAGATCGCTCAGTCGCTCGATGCTGCGAGCGTCATCTATGGTTCTTATGATCTGATCTCCTCTCGAGACTCCCAACCGTCGAGCGGGTCGCTACGGGTGAACGCCCGGATTCTCGATCTGAAGAGGCTGCATCAGACTCCCGAGTTCTCCGAGACCGGCGCGCTGGCTGATCTCGCGGCTCTCGAGGCGCGTCTTGGCTGGCGTGCGCTTCAGCTTTTGAACCCTCGCGCCGCGCCTACCGAAGAGGCATTCATGCAAGCGCGGCCGCCCGTGCGTCTTGACGCGGTGGAAAGCTATGTCCGCGGCTTGCTGGCTCCGACACCCGCGCAGCGCCTGCGTTTTTTTGCGCAAGCCGCGCGTCTGGACGGACACTATTCGCCGCCGTGCTTTCAACTGGGCATGACCTACTGGGCCGGCAAGGACTATCCGAACGCGGCAATGTGGCTGGTGCGTGTGGACCAGTCGAACCCGCATCACCTGGAAGCGCAGTTTTTCCTGGGCTTGTGCCGGTACTACACGGGCGACTTTGACGGCGCCGAGCGCGCCTTTTTGACGGTGGCGGCCGCTGTGCCACTGAACGAAGTCTATAACGATCTAGCAGCCGCACAGACCCGGCTCAATGACGTGGCCGGCGCCCTCGCGAATTTCCAAAAGGCCGTGGAGGGTGACAGCTCCGATCCCGACTATCATTTCAACCTGGGCTATCTTTACTGGAAATCGGGAAGGTACGACGAGGCGGTAACGAGCTTGCGGGCGGCTGTCGAGCGCAACTCGGCCGATCGCGAGGCCGCGGCTCTGCTCGGCCGGGCCTTGAGACGCGAAGGGCCGCGTCCCGGCGAGCCGAGCGCGGAACTCCGCGAGCGCGTCAAGACCAACTATGAAGAGGCCGCCTACCGCCAACTCGAAGCGGTTCTAGAGAACAACAAATAGCCTCGCTCCGAATTCGGTATAGAATAATGAGGATCTTGAGGGAGAAACAGATGAAACACCTTTCCATGTTCATGCTGTTGGCAGCAGGGGCCATGGCTCAGGTTCCGGCCGCCCAGCCGCCCGCCGGATCGGTGGCCGCCACCTCACTGGACTCGGGCCTCTACGCCATCTTTAACACGTCCATGGGCACGATCACAGCCAAGCTGTACGAGGAGGAAGCGCCCATCACCGTGCGCAACTTCGTCGGCCTGGCGCGCGGCACCAAGCCCTGGAAAGATCCGCGGACCGGCGACATGGCGGCCAAACCCCTCTATAACAACATCACGTTCCACCGGGTAATTCCGAATTTCATGATCCAGACGGGCGATCCCACGGCGACCGGCTCGCACGATTGCGGCATCAAGATCAAAGACGAGATTGTGCCCAGCTTGAAGTTCGACCGGGCCGGGCGGCTGGCGATGGCAAATACCGGCCGGCCGAACTCCGGAGGCTGTCAGTTCTTCATCACCGAGGTGCCTTACCCGTCGCTCGATCCGCCCCAGGGCGCCTACACGATTTTCGGACAGGTGGTGCAGGGCCAGGAGATTGTGGGCAAGATCGCGCGCGTCCCTCGGGATGGCGAAGACAAGCCCCGCACGCCCGTCAAGCTCATCAGCGTGACCATCAAGCGAATCGGGCCCGAACCTGCGCCGGCCGCGAAGAAGGGCGCCGGAACCAAAAAAGCCGAGACCAAGGAATAGCCTTCGGGGCGGTTCCGCCTACCTGTTAGACGCTACCTGACGCAACACGTACGGGAGAATTCCTCCGTAGCGATAGTATTCTGCCTCTTGCGGCGTATCGACTCGCACGTCGACCGGAAAACGTTTTTCGGAGCCGTCATCGGCGACCGCGTGGACCATGGCTTGGTGGTTGCCGCCGACGTCGACGAGGGCGGGTCGAATCCCGGTGATGGAGTACGTCTCTTTGCCGGTCAGCTTGAGGCTGGC
>JAGWQP010000100.1 GCA_028876805.1 Acidobacteriota bacterium
GGGAGCCGCACGCCTTGACCCTCGCCTCAACCATAAAATCAGTCAGGTGACAGCGTCCGTAGGTACTCGTCGGCCTTACCGTCCTCAGAAAACAGGGCGGCCCGCGCGGAGAGCCGGCTCCGATCCGGCGGCCGATCGAGCGTCGCAAGGATGGCCTTGGCCAGCGCCGCATCGTCCCCCACAGGTACGAGCGAGCCGTAGGCGCCTCCGTCCAGAATCTCGGCCGGGCCACTCGGGCAATCGGTGCTCACCACGGGACAACCACAAGCCATGGCTTCAATCAGAACGCCCGGCAATCCCTCATAGACTGAGGACAAGACCAGCATCGTCGCCCGTCGCATATACGGGAAGGGATTAAGGATGAAACCCGGCATGGCTACGTGGGCATCGACGCCCAGCACGCGAGCCAGCGCTTCCAGCTTCATCCGCTCCTTTCCCTCGCCAAGAATGAGAAGCCGCGCGGGCCGCATGTTGCGCACGCGGGCGAATGCTTTGAGCAAAGTGGGAAAATCCTTTTGCGGAGTGAGTCTTCCCACTGCCAACAGCAGCGGCGGGCTGCCCGGCGCAAACCAGGGATGGTCCAATGGCGCACGCACCTTCTCCTGCAGATCCGGCGTCACCACCGGATCGTAGATCGTCATGATATGCTCGCGTGGGAATCCTGTGACGCAAGCAACGTCATCCGCGACGCCGTTCGAATTGGCGATGATCGCATCGGCCCGGGGGTAGAAAACGCGCGCCTGCCAGAGCCGAAACCGTGTTCGTAGGTTCACGGTGGGCCGGGAAAGCTGAGTCATGATTCTTAAGACCAGCGTTGTTCGGACGTTAGCAAGCGAACGCGCCCACGGCGCGGCGACATTGATGAGATGAGACGATGAGAGCATCGCCGTCGGCCGCTCGCGCCGCAGATATTTCGCCAAAGCCGGAACGGTTGCCATCGTCCAGCGCCCTGTGCTGACCAAAGGTATGTGGGTCCACCAAGGTTTGAGTGTGATTAGCCGCACGAAGGGAGATAGTTCCTGGCAAGGGGAATCTTCCGAGCGCACAGCTACAAGATCCACCTCGTGGCCGCGAGCGGCAAAGGCGCGGGCCAGCGTCATCATTCGCCGCTGTTCTCCTCCAACTCCCGAGAGGCTGAAAATGAACAAGGCTAGGCGCCGGCGATTTTCGGTCATGTCAGTTGGTTCATCCGGCGTGCGTCGCGCACCAGATTGCTCAGCGTCAGCGCCGCCAAAGGTCGAAAAGTCGATTCGTCCAGGAATGTTTTGAACGGGCACCGCCACGGTGATTGTCGTCGCTTACGAGCAGTTCCTGGCGAATTGCTTCGAACTGCGAAATCGCCGCCTGCTCGTCGTCGAGCGAGGCAAGCACGGCCTTGTACAGCGCATTCGCCAGCGGGTAGCGGTCGAGCGCGAGGTGATCGCTCACACGATGGTGGCGCAGCTCGCCTGTGAGGAAGCTGTCGACTTCCGCCTGCACTGCTTCGGGAGCGACCGGCCAATCGATCTGGAGGGCCGTAGCGATGCGATTTGCGACCTGCCGCCAATCTTCAAGCAATGCATTGTACGATACGAAAACCCGAGGTCGCCCCCGGCTTGCCCGTTCTGCCTCGACGACATGGCGAACCCACGTTGCCATCCCGGTCGCTTCGGGCATTGTTCGGGTGCGCCAGGCGGATGTGCTCAGGGAGGCGGCGACTTCCATCGGGTGGCGCACAGGCAACACGTGTTTTGCCTCGAAGCCGACCTTCGGTAGCGCCCGATGCCAGAGTGGCAACAGCCGGCACATCCGCGGATCCTTAGCCACAAAAAGCGTGGAATTCGCGAAATCGCGGCGCAGCAAGTTTACCAGTTCCCCGCAAGACGGCGCGAGCGCCTCAGCCGCGAAGGTTGCCGCCGGTGTTGGCAACCGCGAATTCCACGACGACATATCATGTGCCGCGAGCAGTTGGTCATGCAGGCTTACCAGGTCCGCTGATTCCCAGTACCCGGCGGGATTGTACTTATCGGCCGGCGCCAGATTGCGGGGCAGATCCGCGCCCAAAAGGCTGAGCGTCCGGGTAAGCGCGGAAGTTCCACTGCGAGCCGTACCAACTACCAGCAGAGCGACTCGTGATCCGGAATACAAGCCTTCGGCTGTGTCCTCCTGCATAGTCTCGCTTTTCATTCGAATCCCCGTCGCCTGCGTCGGTTTGGCGGAGAGTTGTGCACCTACGATTCCGTGCAAGCTGGACACGTTCAAAGATCCCCCGCGGCTGCCTCATGCTCGGCTAAAGTGACCGAGGCGTATTAGACCGGGGTGTAAAAGCACATTCTTTGGCCATCCTACTCCGCATCACCCCAGTAGCACCCGCAGGTATTGTTCGACTTTACTCTCCGCAGAGAACAGGGCGGCCCGCGCGCGCAATCGGTTCCGCTCCGGCGGCGCATCGAGGGTGGCACGGATGGCGTCGGCCATCGCGGCGTCATCTCCCACCGGCACCAAAGCGCCGTACGCGCCATCGTCCAGGATCTCGGCCGGGCCGCTCGGGCAATCCGTGCTCACCACGGGGCATCCGCAGGCCAGCGCCTCGATTACCACACTCGGGAGCCCCTCATAGACCGAAGACAAGGCCAACACCGCCGCCCTCCCTATGTATGTATAGGGATTGGAAACAAAGCCCGGCAAGGCCACGTCAGCAGCTATACCCAGTTCATGCGCCAGCGCCTCCAACCTCGTCCGCTCCTCTCCCTCGCCGAGGACGACCAGCCGCGCCGGTCGCAGCCGCCGCAACCGGGCGAAGGCCCTCAGCAGGGTGGGAAAATCTTTTTGCGCCGCAAGCCTCCCGACGGCCAACACCACCGGCGGGCTACTTGACGCAAACCAGGGATGAGCGCACAAGAGCCGGCTCTTCTCCTCGAGATCCGGCGTGACGACGGGGTTATGGATCGTCAATATGCGCTCGCGAGGGATCCTCGCCCGGATACTCAAGTCGTCGGCGACGCCGGCAGACACAGCAATGATAGCGTCCGCCCGCGGATAGGTTCGTGCGATCAAGGGGAGAAAAAAACGCCAGCCCCTTCTTTTGTTCGACTCCGCCTGCACCTCGTGCGAGACGGTATTTTGTTCGCAGACTGCCAGACGGGTCGGGACGCCGGCCACGCGCCGGGCCCACAGCGCTACCAAGTTCAGATTGGTCAACGCCGAAAGCAGGACTTGGGGCCGCGCGCGTCGCAGGTAGCGCACAAGGTCGGGAAGATAGCGCAGCAGCGGGGGTCTCAAAAGAGACACCAAGCCCGTGGGGTCCGCCGCCAGCACGCGAAGCCGCGACCATGTCCATGTTCCGCGGCGAAGCTCTACCAGCTTTACTCCGTTCGGAACTTCGTTCCGAAGCTCGCCCTTGGCCCGGCAGACCACCAGATCCACCCGATGCCCGCGAGCGGAGAAAGCGGCGGCCAGGTTCAGCATCGCCCGTTCAGCCCCGCCCCCGGCCACGGTTGGTATGGCCAGCGCAATCTGCCGCGAGTCATTGGCAGAGCGATCGGTGGGCAGGGCCTTCGGGTCTGCTGCCTGAACTTGCGGTGCGGTCTTTTGATCCCTCACTTTGTCGATCGCGACGATCGTCTTCCCGTTGTCGCCAGGTTGATATGACTCGACGGACTCCCCCGATTCCAGCGGCCAATGCGGCTTCAGACAGGCCGGCTTGCTTGTACCCCGCAGAGAACCGCCAGGTATCGTTCAGCCGCGCGCTTAAGGGAGAACTCTGCAGCACGCGCTTTCAGCCGTTGGGAATCGCGCGCTCTGTCGAGCGCGGTATTGATCGCCTCGGCCATCGCCGCGTCGTCTGCCACCGGCACCAGGGCGCCGTATGCGCCATCCTCGAGGATTTCGGCCGGACCGCTTGGACAATCCGTGCTGACCACAGGGCATCCGCAGGCCAGCGCCTCGATTAGCACGCTCGGGAGCCCTTCATAGACCGAACACAACGCACACACCGCCGCCCGCACCATGTACGGGTAAGGATTGCAAACGAAACCGGGCAAGGTCGCGTCGGCAGCGATACCGAGTTCACGCGCCAACGCCTCTAACTTCGTCCGCTCCCCTCCTTCGCCGAGGATAACCAGACGCACCGAACGCAGCCGCCGCACCCGGGCAAAGGCCCTCAGCAGGGTGGGAAAATCCTTTTGCGCCGCAAGTCTCCCCACCGCCAGCACCACCGGCGGGCTACTTGACGCAAACCAGGGATGAGCGCACGGGGCTCTGCTTTTCTCCTCAAGCTCAGGCGTGACGACCGGATTATGAATCGTCAGGATGCGTTTGCGAGGGATCCTCGCCCGAACGCTCAGGTCGTCGGCGACGCCGGCAGACACGGCGATAATCGCGTCCGCCCACGGATAGGTTCGGCTGATGACCTGGGGCAGAAAGCGCCATCGCCACTTCCTCTGGTTGGAATCCGCCTGCCTTTCTTGCGACAGGTTGTTGTGTTCGGAGACCACCAGTCGGGTCGGCACGCCGGCCAGACGCCGGGCCCACAGGGCGACCAGGTTCAGATTGTTCGTCGCCGACAACAGAATCTGAGGCCGCTCGCGACGTAGATAGCGCACAAGATCGGGAAGATAGCGGACCCTGTTGGACGCTTCGATCGGCAGCAGTACGGGTCTCGCCACGGACTTGAAGCCTGCGGGGTCCGCCGCCAGCACGCGAAGCCGGGACCATACTATCGACGCCCCCCGAAGCTCCACCAACCTCACTCTGTCCGGAAACTGATTCCGGAGTTCGCCAGCGAATCTGCAGACGATAAGGTCCACCTGATGCCCATGAGCGGAAAAGGCGCGAGCCAGGTTCAATGCCACCCGTTCGGCCCCGCCGCCGGCCAAGGAGGGTATGGCTAGTGCAATGTGCTTCGATTCACGACCAGCGAGATTTGAGCTTGGGAAGCGGTCGTCAGAGCGAAGCTGCGGTTGGGAAGAGGTGCACGCCACGGTCGGTTGCCTTAGCGCCTCGACCGCATCACGACGATACTGCGCGAATCAGTCGGGGCGCGAACAGGATTCAGGCGTGTGACCATAGAAAGAGCGCGTATAGTCCGTTGGCCCAAGCATAGTAGGCTGGCTTCTCCCTCGAAAACAACAACATCTACTGCAACGGCAGACTCCCACATAGATGATTTGAAGCGGGACCCTTGTTGGAGCTTCGGTAGCTAAACAGAGTTGCCCCCTGGCTGCGTCATTTGGCCCGTTTCTGAATCGCGCTGCCGGCCCGCCAGAGTTCATAGTTCTGGTGACGGATAAAATGGCCGCGGAAGTTAACCGACTCCAGGCTTACCGACCGTTCATTGTCCTGGCTGGCGCAGGTTGCCGCCAGTAAAACGAGGCATCTCTTGGGAAGAGGTCTGTACCATCGTCGGGCGGCAGTTTCAGGCGGTGATTGTGGTGGCGCAAGAAAGTAGCTTAGGGCAGTTGGCCGATTCGAAACCTACTGAATCCTGAATTCCACTTAGCCGGGGTCGCCGGTAACAGAAGTGGCATCCGCTTTTTCCAATGAGCTTCAATGGCTGCCAGGCCGGTTTTGAAGACGACGATAAGAGGTCCGTAGTAGCCGGAGAAGTATTCGTTAGCCGTGTCAGAACTGTAACGCATCGGTATCTATGAGTCGAAAATTTCGGATGCGCGACCGGGCAGCGATAACACTCGTTGAAATTCTCGATGACGATCTTCCAATTGGCGGGCAGGTCGTAGACGTGGCGGCGCTAACCCAGTACCTCGCGAGATCCGAGCCGGCGCACTGAGACAGGTGACTGATGTAGCGTCGCCGCTCGTACGATCGTTGAAACTGTCGCCTTCTGGGCGGTTCAGCTACGCTGGGACCCGCATCCGCAGAAATTTGATGACTCGGCCGTGCGCGAAACAGTGATCAGTTTGCTTATCAATACATTCGTCAAGGAGTGACAATATGGTCATTCAGTATTTCGCACCTCGTCGCATTCCGTTCCCATACAAAGCGTTGCTCACAATCGCCTGCGGAGTATGCTTCAATCTCTTCGCTTCGCGAGCAATTGGCGCAAGCCCCGTGGGACTGTGGTACGCCGAAGGAGGAGCCGCAAAGGTCCAGGTCTTTCCGTGCGAAAGCGAGCTGTGCGGCAAGGTGGTGTGGCTGCGCTCTCCGCTGGGCGAAGATGGATGCGAGCTTCGCGATGACAAGAATCCCGACGCTTCCCTTCGCAGCAGAGAAATCGTCGGCCTGGTGGTTCTGACCGGGCTTAAGCCCGACGACGCTGATCACGCAGCGTGGAGCGGTGGCACAATTTACGACCCGGCCAGCGGGTACACCTTCTCCTGCATCGCCCGGCTTGAAAGCGACAATAGGTTGTTTTTTCGCGGATACCTGGGCATCCGGCTCTTCGGGCGGACGACGACCTGGACGCGAGTGGGAACGACCAAATGCCAGAAGTAACCA
>JAGWQP010000101.1 GCA_028876805.1 Acidobacteriota bacterium
GGACGGCCGACTTCATCTTTGACTGTGCGACAGTCGTAAGCTGGGTCAGCCGCTGGGTCACGTTGCTTCCGGGAGACCTCATCTTCACCGGCACGCCGGGCGCAACCCGGCGGCTCTCGCCCGGTGACGTCGTGGAAGTCGAAATCGAAGGCATCGGCGTTCTGCGTAATCCGGTCGTATGCGGGGCTTCGCCCCCTCCATACGGAAGCGCCAGGCTGTAGAACAGAACCGCCAAAACGATCCCCGTGATCACCACGTACGTACCGTCTCGTTCCAGCGCAAAGGCGACCAGCGCCAGGATGACCCGCACGATCGGCGTTAGAATCAAAAGCAGCAATCCCAGCTGGATCACTACTTCCGGCCGGGGATGAGCCACGGCTTTCGCCAGCGCTGCGACCTGGCGCAGTTCAGGGGGCGCGTCGTGAAAGTGGTGGTAGGCGGCTCCCCCTGGGCTCGCTTGAGCCAGCCACCAGATCCCTCCCGCCGACACCACGGCCGCCGAAAGCAGGACTCCCGCTCGCAACCACGTTGCCACCGTCTGTTCTAGACGTTCGTCGGTCACCGCATGGCTCCCGAGAATCCGCTGTACATCATTTCGAGCGCGAGCACCCCAATCACAGCGGCGAAAATGAGCCGTAATGCCCGCGTGCGGGCGCCTACGAGGTGGCGGGCGCCGACGAGTGAACCCGTCAGCACACCCAACATCACCGGCATCGCCAGCCCCGGATGGATATAGCCCCGGCCGAGATAGATCCCGGCGCTGGCCGCCGCCGTGACGCCGATCATGAAATTGCTGGTGGTGGTGGAAACCTTAAAGGGGATGCGCATCACCTGATCCATCGCAACCACCTTCATCGCACCCGATCCGATGCCCAGCAGACCCGAGAGCAGCCCCGCCCCGAACATCAGCCCAAATCCGGCGCGGATGTGGGAGACGTGGTAATGTACAGGGCCTTCGAGCCCCGGGTAGGTGCCGTCCAGCTTGAGCCGGATCGCCAGCGGTTCCGCCGGGGTCGGCTTGGCTTCCCTGGGCCGCTCCAACGAATGCCAGGCTGAATATGACAGCACGATACCGAAGATCACGGCCAGCGCTGAAGCCGGCACTGCTGCTGTGAGATGCGCACCCGCAACAGCCCCCAGGGTGGTTGCGATCTCCAAGAACATCCCAGCCCGGATATTGGAGAAACCCTCCTTGACGTAGGTTGCCGCCGCCCCACTGGAGGTGGCGATCACCGACACCAGCGTCGCCCCGATCGCATAGTGGAAGTCCACGCCCAGCAGAAGGGTCAGGACCGGGGTCACCACGACGCCACCTCCTAAGCCCGTGAGGGCTCCCAGAAATCCGGCGACAGCGGAGACGGCGTACACCACAGTCGAAAATGCCAGGACGTTCATTTCGGGCCCGCTCGCTTAGTGTAAAACGGCCGCCACGCTGAGAAGGGAAGCAAACTTCAGGCCAAATCGAAGAAGAGGGCAGGTCTCTGACCTGCCCCAGCCGTCGCCCGGGAGGCAACGGATTCGCTAAACGGGTCCAGCTGCCCCGGCGCCATTCGACGCAGCTAAGACCGTGTTGTCTTTAACCTTATCCCTTCGCACGATCACAGGAAATACAATGAAGTCCGTATTTTATACGGCCAGCCTGGCTCGGACAATGGTACATGGACCCCTCGACCGACACCATCGCCTTCGGGCAATCACCCCGCAGTAAGATGGTTCGAGGGTGGCCACGGGATTCCGACAACGCCGGTGGGCTGGGATGATCCGGAGGCTGGGAAGGCGCGCGGTGTTGCGCGCTGGCTATACCGCCGTAATTGCGGTCCTGATCCTGTCGGTGGTGGAAGCGTATCGAATTCAGGTCAACGTTTCCGAACAGCAGGTCGAGATCTTCCGGCACTACGTGGGTGAAGAGGAGGCGTTGACCACCCTACGGCGGAATTTGTGGCTGGCCGGAAACTATGTCCGTGATTTCTTTATTCGCACCACCCCCGAGCAGGCCAACACCCTTGACTCCCAGTTGCGGGCTCTGCAGAGCGAGGATACGCAAGCCCTCAACCATCTGGAACGCATCTCCCCGCAGAGTCCCGAGTACCCCCGCCTGCGGCGGAGCCTGGAGGAGTTTTGGGCCGTCGTCGAACCTGTCCCCTCCACGATGATCCATTCCTCCAACAACGAACAGTTCGATTTCATCCAGCGCGAGATTGTGCCGCGCCGCGGTGAATTGTACTCGGCGCTGGTGGCGCTCAGTGATGCCGACCGGCAGCGCCTGCAGGACAACGAAAGGCAGTTCGCCAATGCGCGCAACGAGGCTGCCGGGCGGCTGCTAGTGATGCTCGGATTGGGCGTGCTGTTGAGCATCGTGGTCGCCTTTGTCAGCATCCGCCATTCGGAGAACCTCGAGCGCCGGGCGGAAAGGCACTACGCGCAGGTGGAACAAGCCCGGGGTGACTTACAGCAACTTTCCGCCCGCCTGCTCGAGGTGGAAGAGGAAGGCCGGCGGCGGCTGGCCCGCGAACTACACGACGAAATCGGCCAGTCCCTGGCTTTGCTCCAAATCGAAGTCTCGCACGCCCAGGCCGCCGCCCAAGGCCACCCGGCATTGTTGGGTGAAAGGCTCAGACGGGCTCGGGCGCTCGCGGAAAAAACCGTACAAACCGTACGTAATATCTCCGTCTTGCTGCGTCCGGCGCTCCTCGACGACCTGGGTCTGGTGCCCGCCCTTCAATTTCAGATCGAAGACTTCCTGCGCCGCAGCGGCATTAGCGGCGAATTCACGGAAGAGAGCGTCTCCGACCATCTCCCCGACGCCGTCAAGACCTGCGTCTACCGCGTGGTTCAGGAAGCGCTCCACAACTCAGAAAAGCACTCCGGCGCCACCAAGGTCCAGGTGGGAGTGCGGCAGTTTCCGGACTCGCTCGTAGTGGAAGTCGAGGACAATGGGCGGGGATTTTCTGTCGATGAGAAGGACCGGCCGTCCAGAACCACCGGCTTGGGCCTGTTAGGAATGCGCGAACGGGCCGCCAACGCGGGGGGCTCGATGGCAATCGATGCGGCGCCCGGACGTGGCACGCGAATTACCCTCCGGATCCCGCTCCCGGAACCCTCCATGCCCCTGCCCGTTCCAGCCGCGCCTGAGAAGGTGAAGGCCTGATGTCCACCCGCATCCTGCTCGCCGACGATCATACGCTCATGCGACAAGGACTGCGTTATATCCTGGAATCCCGCCCCGAATTCAACATCGTGGCTGAGGCCAGCTCGGGAATCGAGGCGGTCGAGGCAGCACGCCACCACAAGCCCGACGTCGCCATCATCGATGTCGCCATGAAAGAGATGAATGGCATCGAGGCCACCACTCAAATTCTCAAGTACTCGCCAGGCACGGCTGTACTGATTCTCAGCATGTACAGCGACGAGCGGTACGTGCTCCGTGCGGTCAAAGCCGGCGCCCGGGGATATCTGCTCAAGAATTCGGCCGGCGAGGAGCTGATCCAGGCGATCCATGCTGTCGAAAAGGGCCTGGCATTCTTCAGCCCCGCGGTGGCTGAGATCTTCCATGACGGATTGGCGCGGCTGAAAGACGTACACCAGGCCCAGGACCGCTTCGAGCTGCTGACCGACCGTGAGCGGCAGATCTATCAGCTCCTCGCCGAAGGCAACAGCAATAAGGACATCGCCAATCAGCTCAACCTGAGCCTTCATACCGTCGAAACGCATCGCTGGCGCATCATGGAGAAGCTCGACCTACACAGCACTGCCGAACTGGTCCTCAGCGCCGTGCGTCGAGGCGTCGTAAGCTGACCCACCTTGTGCGGCGGGTTCCTCCCTCGAGCTGGTGATTATCTACCTGGACGCCGCCTAGCATTCGTGTGAGCGCCGGAGACATCGGTACCCAGGACCAACGTAACTTGGGGCTTGATCAAGGTGAGCCATCCTTACGGGTCAGGCCTGTGCCTGACCTAAGGCTTCTCGCTTAGTTTAGTTGCCCGCTTGGAATATACGCGATCAAGAAACTCAGCGAAAATTGGACCCGGTGTGTTGACACCCGTTATGTCCAGCGGTTGGGGTGCCGAACCGGCCGGGGAACATCCGTGAATTGGAAATCGGTGCTGATCCTACCGTCGGAGCCAATCTGAGCCGACTGAATACTGATATTCAGGCCCGGTCGAACGAACTGAATGGCGTCGGGGGCCAGATAATATTCCCGATCATAGACCGTGTAGCCCGTTGTCGTGGGCGCACTCATCAGAACCACAGCGCCAGCGATCACGACGAAGGCCAGAACATACCGGCGAGAGCGCGCGAGCCGAGGAAATCCGCATACCTTTCTCCAACAAAGAAACTGTACTCCCTCCAATCCCCTGTAACGGCCGCTCGCCGGGTGGATTGAGCTGAACTACCAGGCGGAACCAGGACGCCAGGACGGCATTCCCTAGTAGTCCAAAGTAGTCCAAAGCCCCATGGATGGCTAACGAGATCTAAAAGTCCTTCTCCCAGGCAAGCACGGCTTCCCACAAACAATGTGCGGCTCGGTGAAAGACACCTCACTCGATGGGTGAAAATGCTCCGGATGAGGTGTGGGTTCCAGTCAGTTGTGGAAAAGTTGGAGGTTTTCACCCGGATAGGTGATTCGGGTACCTTCCACGAGTGCGAACCGCGTGAGGTGGTGGGGGTATGCCCGGTTGTTGCTCGTGATGTGGGCGACCGGCACTCCCCGAACCGTGAGGGCATCGGCGATCAAAAACCGGTGACACCGCCAGGGCACAGATTCGGCGCACAGAATCGCCCCGCGATGGCACGCTTCGAGTTGCTCGAGTGACTCCAGGTTCTGAGCGAACTCGGCAGTTTGCATATAGTCGGCATATCCGCGAAAGCCGAGGTTTTTCCAGCCGGTGTTCAAAGAATCTTTGCGGGCGTAGCGGAGGCCCCCCAGCCCCGGCATGGGCTCGTAGCCGATGCCTTCGACCTCGAGCGCGTGCGGCAGAGTTTCCCGATTGAACTGGGGATTGCGGCGGGAGCGGGGGATGATCCGCACGTCCACCACTAGTTCCACTCCATGCGCCTTGAGAAGATCCAGAAACTCGCCGAGCGAGCGGTTGGAATGCCCGATTGTCAGCACGCGTCAGTCCTTCTCGACCACCGAGCCTCGAGCGCCGAACGGGAGCCGGATTCGCAAGATGCGCTCTCGCTTCCGCTCCTCCTCGATCGAGCGCGTCCGGGCCCGCAGCAGGTCGGCAAGTGAAACCATGCCCACCAGTATCTTTTTGTCCTTCTGTTCGATTACTGGGAACCGGGTCAGTCCTGTTTCCGCCATCCGGTTCACGACGACACGCAGCGGTTCATCCGCATGCGCCACGACCGGGGTGTGCTGGGCAAGCTCCCCTAGGGGACGGTCCGAGCTTCCGCTTTGAAGCAGATGACGGAGAGTCTTTCGGGTGATTACGCCCACTAAGCGTCTGGCATCATCCACTACCGGATAGAGAGTCTGCCTCCTCGGTTCATTTTCCGAGCGGCCGGCCCGGGCCAGCCCGTGAAGCGTCATGCTCCCCGGCAACGCCACGATGTTGCTTCGCATGACCTCCCGGACAAACAGGATCTCGAGGGGGTCGATTGCGTATTCGCGGCTCAGATGATAGCCCCGGCGGGCAACTTTCTCGGTCAGAATCGAGCGTCGCAGGGTCAGCACTGTAAAACCGTGCGCGATGGTTACGGCCAGCAACAGCGGCACCAATAGGTTCACATCGTGAGTCAGTTCGAGCGCGAAAATCACGCCTGTGAACGGGGAGCGCATGGTCCCCCCCAGGATCGCTCCCATGCTAACCAGGGGCCAAACGCCGACCCCTTCGCTAGGCAGAAACATGGCTTCTAAGCCCCCGAGCGCGCCACCCATCATTAACAAAGGCGCCAGCACGCCGCCCGA